>JBFMGF010000034.1 GCA_040752675.1 Acidobacteriota bacterium | reverse complement strand
CTATACTGATTCCACAGGCTTTTACAAAGTCAGGGGACTCAAAGACGGACGGTACACCGTCGTCATCGAGAATGCCGAGAAGAGATTCATAAAAGTCGTCGATATCCCCCGGGTCAAAGAGTTCCGATACGACATCCTTTATCCCGAGCACGAGATCTCGGGAAGGGTCATTGATGGAGAGACAAGGATGCCCATCCCCTTTGCCAGAGTCGATGTCTGGAGCGAAGAACTTGGAGATAAAGGAATCGTTACGTTTGACATCCATCATGAAGTGGATGGCGTCGCATCAAGCATAACAGCAGCCACGTCCGAGATGCAATCGACGACCACCGATTCCGAAGGTTTCTTCAGCTTCCTCATCGAGAGAGAAGGAAAATATTCCGTGACCGTCGTCAGTCCCGGTTATATCCGAAAGGTGATCCCGGTTGCCATCGTTCAAAATATCCCGCCGCTCGAGATCGCCCTTGTAAAAGGGGCAACGCTTAGAGGAACAGTCAGATCGGAAAAGGGTGCCATTCCCCCCGCTGCTGACATCCAGATGATAAAGGAGAATCACTCTTCAGGAACCTCCATCGATGCCGGTGGCAGATTCGTCTTCGATGATCTTGAGCCCGGAAATTACTCACTCTACATCTTTGCTCCTGCCCTTGCCCCTTTAATTTTAGACGACTTTAAGATCGAACCAGGAAGACATTACGTTGAAGATTTTATGCTGAAAGAGGGAGCGCCGCTCAAGATTGGCATCTCGCCAGCAGATCTTCCGGTCAGGATCAGGATCCTGGATGCAGCAGGACATGACTTCTATAGCATATTCCTCATGTATCTCGAAGAGGAGATATCCATCGAGGAAGGCAAGGAAAAAACTGCATATCTCTTTCCCAATCTCCCGCCCGGCCCTTACAGGATAACCGTTACTTCCAAAAAAGCCACAAAAGAGGAAGATGTCGAGATATTCTCCGGCTCCCCCGCCACCGTAGAATTCGAATTCTGATTCTTAGCGAGGGTTGCATCACCAAGAAAGGCTTCCTTGCTATGTAATGCGGATGCCTGAATTTGAAGGTACAATATAGCTCCCATGAGAGATGACCATCGCAACAGTCTGGCAGAGATCGAAGAAAAGATTCTAAGCGTCAGGAGGATTGAAAGAGATGAGGCTCTTCTGCTTTATGAGGAGGGGAGCTTTCTCTTTCTCTGCTCTCTCGCCGATGAAGTCAGGAAGAGGAAACATCCCGATCGCGTCGTCACATACATCATCGACCGGAACATCAATTATTCCAACATATGCATATCTGGATGCTCTTTCTGTGCATTCTACCGAAAAGCTTCTGATCCGGATAGTTACCTTCTCGCCTTTGAAGAAATAAAAAGAAAGATAGGAGAGACCCTCTCTCTGAACGGGGTTCAGATTCTCATGCAGGGAGGGCTTCACCCGTATCTCCAGATCGGATTCTACGAAGAACTTCTCCGGAATATCAAAGCGGAATTTGATATTCACGTCCACGCCTTCTCACCGCCGGAGATCATCCACATCGCAAGTATCTCGGCTCTTCCGATTTCAGAAACGATCAGGAGACTGCGAGAGGCCGGGCTTGATTCCATCCCCGGGGGAGGGGCGGAGATACTCTCCGACAGGACCAGGAAAATACTCTCTCCAAACAAATGCTCCGTGGCGGAATGGCTTGAAGTTATGGAGGAAGCACACCGCCAGGGGATGAAAACTACGGCGACCATGATGTTTGGACACATCGAGACGACGGAAGAACGGATCAACCACCTACTTCTCGTTAGAGAGCTTCAGGACAAGACCGGGGGATTCACGGCCTTCATTCCATGGACCTTCCAGCCCGGCAACACCCGGCTCGGCGGGAAGGAGGCAATGCCGCATGAATACCTGAAGATGCTGGCCATATCCCGGATAGTTCTGGACAACATCAGGAATATCCAGGTCTCCTGGGTGACGCAGGGGGATAAGGTTGCACAGCTCGCCCTGAGGTGCGGCGCAAATGATTTTGGAAGCACGATGATCGAGGAAAATGTCGTCCGTGCCGCCGGGGTCTCATTTCAGTTATCAGAAGAGGAGATCGTCAGGAACATCCAGGAAGCAGGGTTCATTCCGATGCGAAGGAACATGTTCTACGAACGGCTCGGTCAGGCTGAAAGCATGATCTATTGAAATAAGGACAATATCTACGAGAGTTGCAATGTCAGGCTGTGATTGTTCCTGTGGCGATGGCCCGGCACAGATCCAGAGAACTGATGACTCCGGTTACCCTGTCTCCATGAACAATGGGGATCCTGTGTATCCGGAAATTCCACATGGTCCTGCATATTTCTATGAGAGGCGTATCTTCATAGGCAAAGATGGCTGGTGAAGTCATGATTTCCTTCACCATCACGATGGCTTTTTCCTCGGGCTGTCTGACGATCAGTTTGCCTCTGTAGAGCGCAAGCTTTTTCTCTTTTTTTCTCTTGTCCTCGCCAGTGATCCCCATCGCCCCGTAGATGATATCTTCCATTGTCACTACGCCAACGAGGCTCCCATTATGATCCACAACGGGGACCCCGTTGATGTTCTTCTCCTGGAGCAAATCGCACAGTTCGTCCACAGTGGCTTCATCATGGATGGTTACGACCTCTCTGACCATCAAATCCGATGCTTTCATCTCTTTCACCTCTCTCAATCTTTGAAATTCCTCACCACTAAAGCCCTTCAAGATACCACATGGTAACAGCGAGGCGCTATTCCTCCCGGTAAGGCTTCTTGATATATCTTTCCGCCGTTTTCTTGGAATCCATCATATCCGGATGCTCCAGGGCCTTCCGGTACTCGCCAAGCGCCTTGCTCCTTCTCCCCATCACGTCGTAGATATTTCCTCTCCTGATGTGACTCCAGGGAAGAAGCGGGTCTTTTTGCGCTTCCTTCAGAAGCGGTTCCGCCTTTGCGGCACCAGCGTACAGTTCGAGAGCCTTTTCGTAATTCTTCCTTGCATGCTCCATTCTTGCGTAGTTGTACAGGATCTCTCTTACGCTACCGACTGAAGTCAATGCCTCTTCATAGATCTTCCCGGCTTCATCATATTTTTTCACCCTTTCCATCCTCAGCGCTTCCTGGATAGCCTTCTCGATCTCCTCCTTCCACAACAGCTTCAGCGATTTCTTCTTAAGGTCGGGCTCTCTTCTGAAGATTTTGTGCTGGGGATCGAGAATGATGTTATCGGGTCGGAAAGAGTATCGGAACATGAATTTATTTTCTCTGTCATCTATAAAGACTTCTTCAACTTTCCTTCCCTCTCTTCCGGCCATCAGGATCTCGACTGGAAGATCGTAGATGCCACTCTCCTGGACGATCTTCAGATCCACCCGGAAATCTTTCTGATAGGTCTCGCGCACGCTATGTTCCATTTTCAATTCAGGTATGCCACTACTCGCGATCCAGTTCCTGAAAAATCTCCCGAGATCCATATCGGTTCCCTTCTCCAGAGTTTCCCGGAGTTCATCCAGCGTCATCCTGGTGAATATCTTCTCCTTAAACAGGAGCTTGGCGGCTTTGAAGAAAGGCTCATCTCCCGCGACATACCGGAGCATGGCCATGATGGCTGATCCCTTCCCGAAGATCAGAGGGTCCGGAGACTCAGGACCAACCTCTGCGAAGGGACGATCCAGCTTGCTGTCGAGGAGAAGATACTCCATTCTGCTGCGCTCCATGAAATCGGTGGCCGGAAGGCCCATCTTCTCGCAGTAGAGATGTTCTGCGTAGCTTCCGAGACCCTGCATCTGCTGCCATCCTCCGGGTCCCTCTCCTCCGATGAGGTATCCCCACCAGAGATATCCGATGGAGCGAGCATCGAAGCCCTCGGAAGAGAATATTCGGATGAGATTCTCAGGGGAGTAAAGGATGATCCCGTTAAGAGTCCTGGTCCGACTGATCCCCTCCAGCTCTACGATGGAGATCTGGCTGAAAGGATTGGGACAGAAGAGGCTGGAAAAGCAATTGATGATATCCGTTGCAGAGGAAGCGATTCTCTCGGCAAACTCACCCTCCTCCAGAGGATAGAGGTAGGTCTGGACCCTGACCGATCCCCTTTCCGTGCTTCGCACGACCCATTTCCTGTCGGCCACAATTGAACAGAACTGAATCGGAATATCGTTCTGCCAGGTATAGGTTATTCGATCTCCGACCTGTTTCCCTTCAATCATCTTTCCAGGACCGACTACCTTGAATCCTGCCGGGAGGGTGACCTTTATCAAGGATCTCGCTCCTCCTTCCCCTGACAGCGGATACCAGAGATCGGTGCCAAGAAGCAGAATACTGTCCTGAGCGAAGGCAGGACGTTCCGCCCCTGCTTTTATCTTGATCTTCCCTTCAATTTCGAAGGTTATTGATTTTTTTCCACGTATGGGAGGATCGACATCGACGGTAACAACCTCTCCTGCCTTTCTGTACTCAAGTATCCCGCTCGACAGCTTCGCGCCGAGAATGTGAAGATTTTCATTCAACAGGAAGCGCAAAGAATACACTTCCCTCTCAGACTCGATGTCGATTTTCACCTTCCCGTAGATCCCCTGCTTTTCAGGGTCCAGCGTGACGTCGATCTCATATCGCGTCGCTTTCCATCCTTCCACGCCTTTTTCTCCCTCTTCCTCCCGGGCAATCAACTGCGGAAAAAATATCATCAGCCAGATGAGACATAAGAACATGAAGAAAAAAAGACTCGATGCGTACAGGAAGACCCTCTTGATAGTTTCGCAGCTTCTTCCGGTGTTGTCGTTCTGTCTTTCTGAATGCATCAGGAACCCTCTATTTCCCTAAATCTTACACGCACTCTGTCAAATTTTCAAAATATCCTTTAGGAAAAGACTTTTCGCTTGTTAAAAGGGGCGGGCGAGGGCCCAGGAGGCATGGCTCTTAAGAATAGGGTCCTCGTCCTCAACAAGGGCTTGCAAAGGTTTTAGCAATTCATTTGCCGCAGAGGCTTCATTACGCAACAGATTTCCTGCAGCCAGGCAGGCATTTCTTTGGAGCTTTTTCCTTCCCCCCCTCCTGATGGCACTCCCTTCGAAAACCTCCTGAAAGCTATTCTCATCGAGCCGTAAGATGTCGGCAAGGGTGAGGTTCAGGACCTTCTCGTTGGGGAGGAACAGTGGTTCTTCCGTCACCTTCGCTCTATGATTCTCGGGGCAGGCCTCCTGGCAGATGTCACATCCATAGATCCAGTTCCCCATATCTTCCCTTATCTCTTCAGGGACGATACCATCGTTTTCGATGGTCTGATATGCGATGCACTTCGAAGCATTGACCATATGCGGGACCTCGATGGCTCCCGTAGGGCAGAGGTCGATGCAGAGTGTGCATTCCCCGCAGCGACTTTCAATCTCTTTTTCTGTATAGCTGAGTTCAAGATCGGTAATGATCTCTGCCAGGAAGAGCCATGAGCCGTAAACGCTGTTTAATACGACAGAGTTCTTGCCTCTCCAGCCGATGCCTGCAAGCGTGGCCCATTTCTTTTCGAGGATGGGACTATCATCCACGTAACAGAAAGCCAGTGCGGCTCCCTCCATCTCCATAAATAGAGAGAGCTCCTTTAACTTCGACTGGATGACGGCATGGTAGTCACGGCCATAAACATACCGGCTCATCCTTCCATGTATTCCGGGGGCTGCTGGTTTCCACTCCTCATTAAAGTAGTTGATGGCGAGGGAGACAAGAGATCGCGCATTCTTGAAAAGAAGGGAAGGATCGAGTCTATGCTCCAGACCTTTCCGGAGCCACTCCATGTCTGCATGCCAGCCGGCTTCAAAATATTTTCCAAGATGCTCCCTCTCGTCGAGAGGATGAACAGGCAGAAAACCTACGGATGCAAAGCCGAGACTCTCAGCCTTTTCCTTTATGATACTCGAGAGATGACCGCTTGCATTCATCTTTTCCCTTTATCAACAGGTCAGGTTTGAGGAGTTTCCTTACAGTATCATGCTGAAGGTCGTGAAACATACCACTGGATCTGCCTGAGAATCCCGCGTAGAATCTTAACCTCTCTCGGCTCCAGATCGGCCTTCCCGAAGAGTCTCCGCAGCGCAACCATTATGGTCGTTGGATAGGCTTCGTTGAGAAATCCTATTTTCACGAGAATCCCTTCGAGGTGTCTGTAAAAGCTTTCCACATCTTCAAATTTTGCCAGAAGCGGCGGCTCTTCGATCGTCGGAAGAGAGGAGGTGAGAAAAAGCTCATAACAGGTGATCATCACCGCATGCGCAAGGTTCAGGGATGGGAGCTTCTCGCTGGAAGGAATAGTGGTGACAAACGTGCAGAGCTGCAGCTCTTTCGTCAGGAGTCCCTTATCTTCTCTTCCAAAGACGAAAGCAACTTTATTCTTCTCGGAGAAGGATGAAATCTTCCGGGCGATTGTGCTGATGGAATAGACCGGTTTTCTCATTTTTCCCTGCCGACGGGTGGTTCCTATGGAGAGTGACGTCTCCCTGAGAGCCTTTTCAAGCGATGTGAAAAGCTCCGCATTCCTCAGGATCCCTTTCGCATCGACAGCCATCTTCAGTCCTTCCTCGACCATGAACTCCACCGGGTTTACAAGAGCCAGGTGAGAAAGTCCCATGTTTTTCATGGCTCTTGCACAGGCTCCGATGTTCCCCGCATGCTGCGGCTCGACCAGGATGATCTTGATATTTTCCAGCTTCATTCTGGAACTCCGTTTCTTTCTGGAAACTTATTTTAATTTTATACTGGAATCCATCCTCCGCTCACAGAATGGCCATCAGCAAGAAAACACGCTATATCCAGGTCATCAAGAGATCATCGGGAAAGACCGATGAGCTCTATGAGGATGCAGAGGATCGCGGAAATAAGAGCGGCCCCTGGGATGGTCAGTATCCATGTTGCGATGATCTGAAAAGAGAGTCCCCATTTCACCCTGGAGAGTTTCTCCGCGGCTCCCACCCCCATGATGGCGGTCGATATAACCTGGGTCGTGCTGATTGGAGCTCCCATATAGGTTGCTGCGAGAATGGAAGCCGTAGCCGACGTCTCGGCGCTGAAGCCATGCAGGGGACGCAGCTTGACCATTCTCATCCCCATCGTCTTGATCACCTTCCATCCGCCAAGATAGGTCCCGAGACCCATGAAGGCCCCGGAACCGAGCATGACCCAGTAGGGAACGTGGAACGTATCGAGGAAACCCCCGCTGACGAGAGCGGCGGTTATGACTCCCATGGCATTCTGGGTGTCGTTGGCGCCGTGGCTTAAGGCCATGAAGGATGCGGATAGAATCTGGCTCCTAAGAAAGAACCTGTTTGCCTTGAAAGGGTGTGCGTTCCTACCGATCCAGACCATTGCTATCATCAACAGGGTGCCCGCCAGAAAGCCCGCGAGGGGAGAGAGAATCATAGCGATGAGGACCTTTCTTATCCCCGTCCATTGAACCACATCCATCCCTCTTCCTGCCACCGCTGCCCCAATGAGCCCTCCCACGAGAGAGTGGGTGATGCTGATCGGTATGCCTGCATGAGTGCAGATGGCAGACCAGATGATGGCACCCAGAAGCGCACTGAGGAAGATCCACTGATCTATCGCCTCGGGTGCGACGATCCCTTTCCCTATTGTTTTGGCGACTGCCGTCGTCAGAAAGGCTCCTGCGATATTGAGCCCGGCCGCCAGAAGGATTGCCATCCTTGGGCTTAGGGCTCTCGTGCTGATGGTCGTGGCAATGGCATTGGCACAGTCGTTCATGCCGTTATAGAAATCGTACGTCCATGCCAGAACGATGATGACGAACAGGAAAATGATGGCTGTGGTCAAATCATCTCCTTTCCAGTTTCACCCCGGGGAAGATTTTCAGATGCTCTTGATGACGATCCCTTCGATGATGTTCGCCACGTCCTCGCATTTGTCCGTTGCGGATTCCAGGGATTCATAGACCTCTTTCCATCTCAGAAATTCGAAGAAGTCCTTGCGATTCTCTACGAGTTTTTCGATGGAGGTCAACAGCGTGGCGTCTGCTTCGTTCTCGAGACGATTGATTTCGATGCAGTGGTCGAGAAGCCTCCTCTGATTTTTCAGATTCCGTAGCATCCCGATTGCCTTGGAGATCTCCTGGACCATCTTGTGGATGATCTCCACGAAGCGCTTCATCTCTTCCGTCGGCTGAGTGATCTCATAGAGGAAGACCCTTCCCGCAGAGGCATCGATGAGATCTACGATGTCGTCCATGGCCTGGGCAAGGGAGTGGATATCCTCTCGATCGATGGGTGTGATAAAGGTCCGGTTCACTTTATCGATGATCTCGTGGGTAGTGATGTCGGCCTCATGCTCCGCTTCTTTGAACCTTGTCCGCATCTCTTCACTCACCTTAAAATCCTTGACGAAGCTGCTCAGGATCTCCGTGATGCGGATGAGATCACCGACCTGTCTGTCGAAGAGGTCAAAAAATTCGCTGTCCCTCGATATGAATTTCATGACGATTCCCTCGAAAATTGAGTGTAATTCTTTCAGAGTCGTTATTCTTTGTCAAGCATGCCAGGAGAAGAGATTTCATGAAATGCCAGTCATATTCAGGATAGAAGCGGCAATAACGGCCTGCCCCAGGGAGATCCCTCCATCATTGGCTGGCACCAGCGAATGGGTTAGGACCTCGAATCCTCTCTGTTTTAGTTCCTTTACAAGATTCTCAAAAAGGTATTTGTTCTGGAAGACTCCCCCTGAGAGGGCAACCTTATCGAAACCGATTTCAAGCCTGAGCATGGAACAGGCTTCCGCTAGGATGGAAACGACCGTGTTATGGAACTTTGCGCTGATCTCCCCTGTTGCCTTTCCTTTCCATATGTCGGCAACGATTTCCCGAAACATTCCATCAAGGCCAACGACGTATGAAGGGGAATCATCGTACCAGAAGGAGATTGTATCCTGCACTGAAGAGCCAGAATCTTCAGCTTCTTCCACGGATCGGGTGGATTTCGCAGCTCTCAACAGCAGATCGAACTTCGAGGTTCTGTCAGTCTGAATGATGGAATATCCGTATGACAGATTTCCTCTGATCGACGGATCGACGCTCATCTCCAGCTCAAATGGAGCCTGTCCTTCGAAGGAAACCACAGACCTGAGGCAAAGAAGAGCCGCAACAGCATCGAAGACCCTTCCGAGACCGGAGGTCAACGGGGAATTTATCTTCTGCTGGATCATCCTGACGACTGTCTGAAGCGATGATCGATTGAGTTTTTGAATGAAGGGGATCTTCAACAGGAAAATCTCATCACCATACGCAGCATGCAGGGCGCTTGCCGCCATTCTCCAGGGTTCCTTTATGGCCGCCGTTCCCCCGGGCATGGGCAAACTCTTGAAGGTCATGAATCGTTCGAACCCGGTGTAATCCGCGATCAGGACTTCCCCGCCCCAGAGAGCCCCATCCGTTCCATAGCCGAGACCATCCATGGCGAGGCCGATGACCGGACCCTTGTCGCTGTTCTCTGCAAGGCAAGAAACTATATGAGCATGGTGGTGCTGAATGCCTATTGCTTTGACATGCTTCGCTTCTTTTTTTTCTCTTGCCCCCTCTCTTTTCCTTCTCCCCACTTCTTGCTTTTCCCCTCCGTCTTTTTCAATTTCTTGCTCTGTGATCTCTCTTGCATGCTTTGTGTTCAGATATTCCGGGTGCAGGTCGTAGGCAATTGCGATTGGTGTGATCTCAAGGATCCTCTTGAGATGCTCTCCCGCATCAAGGAAGAAGTTAAAGGCTTCAACATTCTCGAGGTCGCCGATGTGCTGGCTCAGAAAAGCGTTCCCCCCCTTCAGGAGGCAGACGGTGTTTTTCAGTTCTGCACCAAAAGCTATCACGGCCGGATACTCATCTTCCAGGAAGATGGGAACCGGAACAAAGCCTCGAGACCTTCTGAGGAATCTGTCTCGCTCTACCATATGAAGCATCACAGAGTCATCGCTTCTCAGGAGTATTTCCCTGTCATGCATGAGAAAATAATCTGCAATTCCTTCGAGTCTCCGGACCGCTTCGCCATTTTCTATGGCGATCGGCTCCTCGCTCAGATTCCCGCTTGTCATGACGAGAGCCTGAAAATCAAGGCCACTATTGAAGAGAAGATGATGGAGCGGCGTGTACGGAAGCATGACTCCAAAATGGGTATTCCCCGGGGCTACTTCATCGGATATAGCCGGATGATCCTTCTTTCTCAGGAGGACGATCGGGCGCTCCGAAGAGATCAGTAGCTTTCTCTCCTCCTCATTTAGCCAAGCGCATTCCAGGATCTTCTCCAGGGACCCTGACATGATGGCAAGAGGCTTTTCTTCTCTCAACTTTCTTTCTCTCAGTCTCCTGATCGCGCCGGTGTTGGACGCGTCTACCGCCAGATGGAAACCGCCAATCCCCTTGATGGCAATGGTACTTCCTTCCTTAAGACGATCCACCGCTTCCCGGATTGGGTCCTCGCATTCCATGACCTTTCCTCTTGAATCGGTAAGCCAGACTTCTGGTCCGCACAGGAAGCATGCATTGGGTTGCGCGTGAAACCTTCTATCGTGCGGATCATCGTATTCCTTCTGACATTCCTCACACATCGTGAAGACCGACATTGATGTGTTCTTTCTGTCGTAAGGAATCGTCCTGATGATCGTGAATCTAGGACCGCAGTTCGTGCAGTTTATGAAGGGATAACGGTATCTCCTGTTCGATGGATCGAAGAGTTCCCTCAAACAGTCATCACAGACGGCAATATCGGGCGAGATGAGGGTTTTCTTCTCTTCCTGCTCCTCGCTCCTGGCGATTTCAAAGCGCTGCGAGTTTTCCATCGGCATGTCGGATACATTCATTCCTGTGATCCTTGCCAGGGGAGGCGCTTCACTCCTTAGCAGCCTCAGAAACTCTTCTATGGCGGGACGGGAGCCCTCAATCTCGATAGTGACCCCCTGAGGATTGTTGCATACCCTCCCCGCAAGATTCAGCCTGGTAGCAAGCCTGTATACAAAAGGCCGGAATCCAACACCCTGGACGATTCCCTTGACGATGATCTTTTGTCTTATCCGCACGTCCATCCTGTATGATTATCTTCAAACTCGATATTCAGGAAATGATACGAAATTCAGGGAACCACGCTGCGAGTCTCAATACCATCAAGCGTCAGCAGATGCGGGGGAGCTTCTCCTCCTCGGGCAAGTCGACGATCCTGGATGTTCCGTACCTCGTCTTCAAGACCACCCTTTTCTCCGGTTTCTCCTGGATCTCACCGATGATTCTGGCCTCTCTTCCCAGCGGGTGACCCCTCATGATCTCCAGCACTCTTTCCGATTTCTTTCTATTGACAATGATAAGGACCTTCCCTTCGTTGGCGACATAGAGCGGATCGAGCCCAAGGATCTCGCAGAGGCTTCTCACGGAATCCCTGACTGGGATCTCATTCTCATAAATGGTCACGCCGAGTCCCCTGTTCTCCGCGATCTCGTTCAGAGTGGCGGCGACGCCTCCTCTGGTTGGATCTCTCATGAACTTAATACCGGAGGAGGCTCCGGAATTATCCTTAAGCAGGGTCTGGATGAGAGAATACAGCGGTGCGCAGTCGCTAATGAGGTCGGATTCGAACTGAAAGCCGCTCCTCATCATCATGACCGCGGCGCCATGATCGCCGATGCTACCATTGACGATGATCCTGTCACCGATTCCGATCTTCTCCATGGAAAGGGATATCTTCTCCGGAATAGTACCGACACCAGATGTGTTGATGAATATACCATCCCCTTTTCCCTTCTCGACAACCTTCGTATCTCCTGTGACGACATCCACTGCCGCTTCGTGCGCCGTGATCTTGATGGACTGGATAATCCTCTCGAGATCGGTGATAGGGAATCCTTCTTCGAGCACCAGACTCAGGGTCATGAAGAGAGGCGTTGCTCCAACGACTGAGAGATCGTTGGCAGTACCGGCGACAGCGAGTTTCCCGATGTCTCCCCCGGGGAAGAATGGAGGCGAAACGACGTAGGAATCGGTGGTAATTGCAATCTTCTCTTTCCCCATCTTGATTACGGCAGAATCGGAAAGCGGTGAGAGGAAAGGGTTATCGAGATTCTTGAGGAAGGTCTCCTTGATGAGTTTGCGCATGAGCTTTCCGCCGCTACCGTGTCCCATCAGTATCCTTTCTCGCTTCATAAGACCCCTTTCATCATCAAAGGCCATGGTGGAGGCGGCATGTCCCCTCGCTGGAGACCATGCAGGGACCATAGGGGAATTCAGGCGTGCATCTCTTCCCGAACATCGGACATTCAGGCGGTTCAATCTTGCCGATCATGATGAGGTGGCAGAGACAACCCGGATTCAGATCGATCGACTCTTTTTCCTTTCGCAGTTGAAATTTTTTCACAGCATCGTATTTCTGAAATTCAGTCCTCAGCTTCAATCCTGAATTCTTAATGATTCCGATCCCCCTCCACCGCGAATCCGAGATCTCAAAGACGTTCTGTATCGCTTCCCTGGCAAGTCTGTTCCCCTCCCTAGTCACCGACCTCCTGTAACAGTTGAAGACTTTATAGTCCTTCTCTATTACCTGTTCGACGAGGTTCAGTATTGCAAGGAGGACATCCGCTGGCTCAAATCCAGCGATTGCGACCCCCTTTCCGTATTTCTTCGGGAAATCCTCGTACTCGCTGTAACCCATGACCGTAGTCACGTGCCCGGGCAGGATGAATCCGTCGATCGCGACATCATCTCTGTTCAGGAGGAGCTCCAGAGCAGGGGGGATGATTCTATGAGAGGAGATCATGCTAAAGTTGTCCGGGGGTCGGGAGAGGATGGCCGCCGCGACGGGCGCAGCTGTCGTTTCGAACCCCACGCCGAAGAAACAGATCTCTTCATACGGATTTTCTCTGGCCATCGAAACCGCGTCGGAAGGGCTGTAGACAACGTGGATCTTACCGCCTGAAGACTTCACATCAAAGAGAGAGCCGTCTGTCGCCGGGACCTTCATCATATCTCCAAAAGTAACTATGGCGGCTTTTTTCTCCAGGGCGATCTGAGATGCAAGATCGATGTCTTCCGTCGGGCAGATGCAGACCGGACATCCAGGCCCCGCTATGATCCTGATCCATTCCGGGAGAAGGGCCCTCAAGCCAAAACGTGCAATGGCGTTCTCGTGTGTTCCGCAGACATGCATAAACTTAAGCGGTTTTGCGGCTTTTCTCCGCGAGATAGTCGATGCCATTCCACTGATTACTTTCTCATCTCTGTATTCATCGATGTGCTTCATGGTCGCCTGCAGGATTGCTCAGGAAAGCTCGGTGGCCGACAGATACTGTCTGATTAGATCAAGATTCTCCTGCGCTTCTTTCTCATCGATCCTGTGGATGGCGTAGCCGGCATGGACGATGACGTAATCTCCCTCCTTCACGTCGTCAATGAGATCGAGAAAGATCCTGCGTTTCACACCACCGGTTTCAACGATCCCAAGGTTTTCTTCTATCTTAACCACTTTCATCGGTATCCCGAGGCACATCACTCTATCCTTTCGTTATCTTTCTCATTCCACGCATCGTCCATGCTGTATGAAGATTCCCTTCATGCTATCTATCATGCTGATTCATGACTTTTTCATCATAATCCTTGTGGTGAGCCACTCGATCCATCTGTCCAGTCCCTCCCCAGTTTTGCATGAGATCTCAATGATATCCGCTTTGGGATTCACATCGGAGGCATCCTTCCTGGCTTTCTGTATATCAAAATCGGTATGCGACATGAGATCCGTTTTGTTGATCAAGATGAGATGCGAGCGATGGAACATCAGGGGATACTTCTTCGGTTTGTCGTTCCCCTCGGAGACTGAGTAAACCATTACCCTGTGATCCTCACCGAGATCAAATTCCGCCGGGCAGACGAGATTCCCGACATTCTCGATGATGAGGAGGTCGAGCCCATGCAGATGAAAATGATGGAGAGAATTGTGGACCATCCTCGCATCGAGATGGCAGAGGCTCCCAGTGTTTATCTGAAAAGCCTCGACGCCGAGGGCTTTGATCCTGTCGGCATCCTTCGTGCTCTGGATGTCGCCTTCGATGACTGCCAGACGGAGCCTGCCTTTCAGCTCCGGAATGGTCTTCTCGAGCAGTGAGGTCTTCCCGGAGCCAGGGGCGCTCATCAGGTTGAAGACGTATATTCCATGCTGATCGAAGATATTCTTGTTCTCCCTGGCAATCTCCTCGTTTGATGCCAGAAGGTCGGATTCCAGGTTGATCTCATGCATTCACTTATCCCCATCATGAACATTTATGTGCGAAATCCTTATCTCTCTTCCGCTTACAACTTCGATTTCTATCCCCTGACAGAAAGGGCAACGGAAGACGAAATCCTTCACCTTGAAGAAACTTTCGCAGGCCCTGCATTTCCCCATGAGCGGGATCATCTCGAAATTGAGCGCGGCGCCTTCGGCGCATGTATTTTTCGAGGCCACCTCGAAGCAGAAGGAGAGGGCCTCCCTGTCGATTCCGGCCATCTCGCCGAGCTTCAGCGTGATGGTGTTAACTTTCGTAAACTTCTC
>JBFMGF010000033.1 GCA_040752675.1 Acidobacteriota bacterium | reverse complement strand
CCTCAGGGTTCTGATCCTTTTTCTGCTCATCATGGCTTATATCAGATAAGCTATTATACATATCTGATTATATGACAAAAAAAATTTCTGTCAATACCTTTATCAAAAATTTTTGCCAAAGTTCAGTAATTACCTCGAAGGTGAGACCAGTATAGTAATCAAGGCCTCTGGCCAACGTTGGATCAATTTGGAGATTTTTCTCTGGTATGCCAAGATTTTCACAATAAGCTGAAAATTCTGCCAATTCAGCCGTATCGTATTTGGAGAGTTTTCTGAGGGTGCTTTTATTTGTCTCTTCGGCTGTAAGTATCTCAATTATCTTCTCGGCATTATCAATCCCCATCTTCTGTAATTCAGAGATAACAGCTTCTTTTCCAATCTTGGCAATCTTATCGATAATCCGAATGGCGGCTAAGCCATCGCTTTGATTGACGTTGTATGATTGCAATACAGCATTCATCAGTCGCCTTGAATTCACTTTAACCGTGATATCGGGAATGCACAGTCTCTCAAACACCGTGATAATTATTTTGGCAATTTCTGCCTCGCAGATGAGACTTTCTGATCCGATGATGTCAATATCGCATTGATAAAATTCGCGCAGGCGGCCTTTTTGCGGTTTTTCTGCCCGCCAAACACGTTGAATTTGATAGCGTTTGAAAGGAATTGGCAATTCTTGATAATTGGCCGAAACAAAACGCGCAAATGGCACGGTCAAATCATACGGCAGCGCAATGAGTCTCCCGCCGCGATCTTTGAATGAATAGGTAAGTCGATCCCCTTCCTCGCCGTATTTGCCCAAAATAGTTTCGGCCGGACAAATAATAGGCGTCTCAATTGGGGAATACCCGAATTGCTCAAATGCCTTACGGATAATTTCCATTACAGCATTACGCCGCATCATTTCCTGCGGAAGAAAATCGCGTGTCCCTTTAAGAATTGTTGGTTGAATCTTGTTCATAATAATTGGTAGTTGATTGATAAAAATAAAAAACCCGTTCATTTGAACGGGTGGCTGAAACCTCGGGTGCTTGATTCGGTTATTTCATGCGGTCAAGCACAAGATTATAGCCACCCATCCCATGATGGAACCAATGGGCTACACGGGTAACGGTGGCGGTGCTTGAACCGGTTTTCTCGCTAATTTCCCGATAGGGGACCTTATCTTTAACCATTTTGGCAACCTGAAAACGCTCTATCATCGCTTCAATTTCCGATAGAGTGCATAGGTCCCGTAAGAATGCTTTGCATTCTTTAGCCGATTTGAGCGACAAAATCGCTTCAAAAAGTTCATTTGCCTGCTTTGTAGCTAACTGTTTTTCCATAGCATTGTTTTACTGTATTAAAACAGTAACACAAGTATACTAAGCGTGTCAACACTTGTCAAGCCCAATTGTGGATAGAAATTTTTAGGGAGTCATTATGCGCGCACGGGAGGGTGGGGCAAGCACGTATCTTTTCTTTCCGCTGTCTTCAAAAAAATAGCCACGCTTGCGGGGCGCGGAGCCCCAGGGAGAGCTTTCATTTGTAGTCAGGGAATGCCGAGGCGCTGACGCACTCTCTTATGATCGGGATTGATTCGCAGGACTTCTCTGTACTCTATTTCAGCTTCCGCGCGCATCCCCTTCCTGTCAAGATAGATGGCCATGAGCAGATGCGCTTCAGCCATGTCCGGTTCATCCGCGATGAGCCTCCGGAGCAGTGTTTCCGCCTCCTCTTCCCTTCCCGTTTCCAGGAATGCTCCCGCCAATCCAAGCGAAGCCGCCGACGCCTCCGGCTCCAGCTCCAATGCCTGCCGGTAAAATTGAATGGCTTCTCTACTCCGGCCCATCAGCCGAAGAATATTTGCGCGGTTGATTTTTGCTTCCACGTGGTCGGGAAGGAGTTCATCCGCTTTAGTGAAGGCCTCGAGAGCCTCTTCAATCCTGCCTGTCCTGTAAAATACGATGCCGAGGTTGAGATATGACTGCGCATATCCCGGTTTGATCCGAATGGCGGTGCGATATTCTGATTCGGCATGAGCAAGATCACCCTTTTCCCTGTAAACGTTTCCGAGATTGAAATGCGCCTTGTACTCATCCGGCTTAAGTCCAATGGCTCTGATCAGTTCCTTTTCAGCCTCATCCAGTCGGCCGATGTCTGCCAGGGCCATCCCGTAATTAGTTCTAATAAGAGAGGATTCAGGAGCATGGCGCAGCGCAGAAGAGAAAAGTGAAAGGTTATCCTTCCAATCATTGACCCGGGCAACGGTTCTTGAAGCGAGAGAGGCTAGGACGATAATGAAGGTCAATATTGCCCATCCTTTTCTTGACACGATGACTGCACTCATCAAACGGCGAAGCCGTCTGATCCCATCGGGGAGAGCCGCCAGAAGAAACCAGCTCATTGCTCCGCTGAAAGCAACCGATGGGATGTACAGGAATCGCTCGTTCCAGGCGAATTGCGATTGTGAAGGGGTCATAATGGGCGATAAGAAGTTCGTAATCGGAATGAATGATATAAGAAAGAACCAGAGCAAATAAGAAAGAGCCGGCTTGATCCTGCGCATCTTCCAGGTCAGGACAAGAAACAAAATGAATACCGCCATTCCAGCCATGACGCTTGCCGAGAACATGGATCTCTCAAGGTGCAACTCGATCTCGATGGATAGCACAGCTGGATATACCAGAACGCGGAGGTATTCCAGAAAACCCTTCCACCAGGTCCAGAAGAAGACGGAGCGTCCCACATTCATCAATGAAGCCGTGTTAGGAGAGATATGGAGTATTCCATAATGTACGATTAGATATCCGACGAGGGTGGCCGCGTGGGGCATTGTGTTCCCGATGGCTGCCGGGAATTTTCCCTTATTCGTTTCCCGTTCGCCGGGTACAAGAAAAGTCCTAAGGAAGATGAGTCCGGGAATGATAACAGCCATCTCTTTGGAGAGAAGGGCGAGAGCGGTCGCGAGAACGGAACCCCACACCTTGAATGGATGGGGCTTTTTAGCATTGTCAAGATCGAGATTGAGCGCTGCAAGAGCGAAAAGTGTGCAGAACAGGTCTGTCCTTCCGGAGATCCAGGCCACTGACTCCACATGTACAGGATGAACGGCGAAGAGAAGCGCTGCCCCCAGTGGCACACCTCGCGGCAGAGGCAGATAACGGAACATAATGAGAACAAGACATGAAACAAGACTATGGATGATGATGTTCTGAAGATGGAAGCCCCAGGGCTTATCGTTGTAAAGCGTCCTGTCGATCATGTAGGACAGAGATACGACCGGCCGCCAGTATCCGATCTGTGAGGTATCCCTCGACTTCCGGAAGAAATCGTTGAGGAGATTATTCCTGAGTTCAGACCAATCGCGAAGGTATCGATTCTCAATGATGAGGAATCTGTCGTCCCAGATGATTCCGCAGCGTAGTGCTCCAAGGTAAACGGCAGCGGCTACAAGCGCCACGATGATCAGCTGATAGGATATTCGATTCATTCTCTCCAGGATATGATACCATTGATGCACTTCTGATGAGCAAACATTATATGGGGGAAATAGTAAAGATCGATGGAAGCTACGGGGAAGGAGGAGGTCAGATCCTGCGAACCTCTCTCGCCCTTTCCATCGTTACGGGAAAGCCTCTGCAGATATACAACATCAGAAAGGGACGGAAGCATCCCGGACTTCAACCTCAGCACCTGACATGCATCCTGGCGGCCAGAGACATTTCTTCTGCGGACACAGAAGGAGATCGTCTTGGTTCTCTCTCGCTCCAGTTCATCCCGCATGAACCAAGATCTGGAAAGTATCATTTCAATGTGGCAGAGAAAAGGGGAAGCGCTGGATCAACGACGCTGGTCCTCCATACGATTCTCCTGCCACTTGCCATGGCTCGAAATGAATCAGTAGTCACGGTCGAAGGCGGGACTCATGTCCCATGGAGTCCACCGTTACACTATCTTTCAGAAATATTCGCGCTCGTTGTCGCGAAACTCGGTTACTCATTCTCTTTTGGCATCGACAGATGGGGTTGGTATCCCAGAGGTGGCGGGTCGATCCATGCAAGAATATTTCCGAAAAAGGGGGCTCATTCCGATCTGCTGCTGGAAAGCAGAGGGAATCTGCTGGAAGTAAGTGGATTATCTGCCGTGTCGAATCTTCCCTCCTCCATCGCGGAGAGACAGTGGGACGAAGCCATAAGGCTCCTCCATCAAAAGGGATTGGATGCCGGCATTTCCATCCTTGAAGCTCCTTCCATCGGACCTGGCACCTTCCTTTTCATCAAAGCTGTCTTTGAGAACGGCGTTGCGGGATTCAGCGCTCTTGGGAGGAAGGGGAAGAGAGCGGAAGAAGTCGCTTCGGAAGCGCTCTCAGAGTTCTTTGAGTATCTTGAAACGGGAGCCGTTATGGATCCGCATCTTGCCGATCAGATACTTCTCTACCTTGCCGTTTCAGGAACCGCTCATTCCTTTACAACATCCAGAATAACTCAACACCTGCTGACCAATGCATGGGTCATTGGCAGATTCCTTCCAAATGTGGACATAACGATAGATGGTGAAGCGGAAAGACCGGGAAGGGTCATCATTCAAAGAAGATAAAGCGGAAGACTTTCAGGATCATATGACCTATTTGCTGAATTTGCGCTGAAACCTTTCGATGTCCTTGTTCTCTCCGATGATGACGAGGATGGACCCTTTCGAAATAATGTAGGACGGCGTCGGGGCGACAATCCTTCTATCCTTATTGCTATGGCTGACGGCGATGACGGTGATACCGTACTGCTGTCTGAGGTTTAGCTCCACGAGGTTCTTCCCGAAAAACTCTTCCGGCGCCTCGATCTCCATCACGCTGAATTCGCCCATGAGCGGGAGGTACTCGAGTATATTTGGATTGACGATGCTCTTGGCAAGCCTCTCCGCGGCATCTTTCTCGGGATGGATGACTTTCGAGACATCGAGGAGTTCCAGTATGTGTGCATGCTCATCCGAGATGGCCTTAACGAAGATTTCCTTGATGCCAAGCGATTTGAGGTGAAGGACGGCGATGATGCTTTTATCCATCCTGTCCCCGAGGCTAACTACCGCAACATCCACGGAATCGATGCCAAGATCCTTGAGCTGCTTCCTGTCGGTGGCATCGGCAACAATGGCTCTTGGGATGAATTCGGAGATGGCCTGCACGACGTCTGGATTGCTATCGATTGCAATAACGTCGATCCCCTGACTCTGTATGTTCTTTGCGAAATTGAACCCGAAACTCCCAAGCCCTATGATGGCTATGCTTTTCATTTTATTACCCTCTTCTCCATCCCCTTCTAAGGAAAAGGGAGACCCAGTGAATCATTTTAACCGCATCCCCTTGCGTCTTAAAATTGCTTATTACCTTTGATCAATTTTGCCTTGCTATCCTATGATGATCCCTTCCTCCGCATATTTGAACGTTCTAACATCTTTTCTCCTGCTAACGACGAAGGCAATGGTCAGCGGACCCAGTCTGCCGATGAACATCAGCAGGATTATTATGATTTTTCCACCCCATGTCAAACTGGATGTGACTCCAGTGGAAAGACCAACAGTACCGAAGGCCGATACCGCTTCGAAATTCAGATCAAAGAAACTCTCCGGACTCTCACGGTGGGGTGTATAACCGAGTTCTGTCGCCTGGAGCAGGAACGAAGCGACCGAGAGAATTACCACGCCGAGGACGAAAACGGCTACTGCCCCGCCGATCACTCTCTCGGGAATGGTCCTGCTGCGCATCTCCGTATAAATCCTCCCCATGAGGCGTGATTTTGCCAGCATGAAGAGAACAGAAGCCGTGGTCGTCTTGATTCCTCCCGCTGTACCTCCTGGCGATCCGCCGATGAACATGAGAGCGATGATCATGAAGAGGGTTGAATTGGAAAGCATCCCGATGTCCACCGTATTGAATCCTGCCGTTCGCGGAGTCACAGACTGAAAAAGGGATACGAGCATCTTTTCTTTGTAAGGCATCCCCTTCAGAGAGTTAGAGTTCTCAAAGAAGAAGAACAGGGAGGCAGAGGCGATGATGAGAATGATCGTGGCATAAAGAACAAGTCTTGTGTGGAGGGAGATAGGCCTCCGAAACCGGATGAAGTTTTCGATATCGATGATGACAAGAAAACCGATGCCACCGAGGACGATGAGGCCCATGACCATGACATTGGTAAGAATGTCTCCTCTGAAAGAGATCAGGTTATCCGTGAATGTGGAAAAACCGGCGTTACAGAAAGCCGATATGGAATGAAAGATAGAATAGTAGAGGCTCTTCCCTGCGCCAAACCGGTTCTTCCATGCCAGAAAGAGGAAGAAGGCTCCGATCATTTCGATTGAAGCTGCATAAACGATGATCCTTCTGACTATCGTGTGTGTATCAATCCGATTCGTCTGGCCGACTGAAGTAAGGATGATGTCCCTCTGGGAAAGGGTGACCTTTCGTCCCATCATGATCGCGAAGAAAGTCGAAAAGGTGATGATACCAAGTCCGCCTATTTGGATCAGGGTGAGGATGACTATCTGACCGAAAAGAGTGAATCTCGTTCCTGTATCGATAACGATGAGACCCGTGACGCACGTGGCTGATGTCGCCGTGAAGAGTGCGTCAAGGAAGGAGATCCTTTCCCCGTTGACCGAGAATGGCATGGATAGAAGAACGGCTCCGATCACGATAACAATTGCAAATGAAAGGATGAGTAGAACAGCAGGAGGTATTTTCATTCCATCACAATAAAATTTTAAAAATTTTACCCTTTTTGCATATCAACTGCAATCCAGAATTCAATGAGGAGTTTACCATCGATCACTTGATCGATCTAAAGACCTTCTTGAAGCCGGGAATTGCCTTGACGATTGTTTCATCCTCAACGCAGTAGGCAATCCGGAAATAGTGCGGTGTTCCGAAGCCGCTCCCTGGAACGGTGAGGATGTTCTCTTTCTGGAGCTCCCTGACGAATGCTACATCATCATCGATGGGGGACTTCGAGAAGAGATAGAAAGCCCCCTGAGGCTTGACGAATTCGTACCCTGCATCGCCAAGCCCCTCGCAGAGAAGATCCCTCTTCCTCCTGTACTCGTCCACATTGACCGTAGCCCTGCCGATCGATCTCAGGATGTTCTGCATCAGGGCAGGAGCGTTAACGTATCCAAGCGCTCTCATATTGAAGATCATTCCAGCAATGATCCTATCGCCATCCTTGCAACCGGGATGAACGGCGGCATAACCGATTCTTTCTCCCGAAAGTCCGAGGTCCTTGCTGGACGAGGTGACGATCATGCTGTCTCGATAGATGGGGAAAATCCATGGGCATTTCACGTTGTCATAAATTATCCGACGGTACGGCTCATCGCTGACCAAGTAGATATCCCTGCCATACCTGCGCTTGGCTTCTTCAATGGCTTTTACAAGCTCTCTCAGCGTTTCTTCAGGGTATACGACACCTGTGGGATTATTCGGCGAATTGATCAGAATAGCCTTCGTCGAAGGTGAGATCGATTCCGAGATACCGCTGACGTCGAGATTAAAATCTTTTCCGGCAGGGACGATGACGGCTCTGGCTCCCCAGTTGTCGATGTAATAAAGATACTCCACGAAGTAGGGAGAAATGATGATGACCTCGTCACCTTCGTCCAGGATCGCTTTCAGCACGATGTTGATACCGCCACCCGCACCACACGTCATTACGACATTTTCCTGAGTAACCATGACTCCTGTCTCAGCAGCCAGAACTTCCGCGATGGCTCGTCTGACTTCAGGATAGCCCGCATTCTGCATATACCTGTGCATCCCCTTCCGGGGATGGAGAACAAGAGACCTCAACTGTTCATAAAACTCCTCGGGCGGATCCAGTATGGGGTTGCCGAGCGAGAAATCGTATACTCTGTCCTCGCCCACCCTCTTCTTAAGCTCGACCCCCTCCTCAAATATCTTTCGGATCCAGGTCGTCTCTCCGACAAACTTCTCGATCTTCCTCGATATCGTCATTAACACACCTCCGAGTCATTCCTCCCTTTCATTCTCATTTCATCACGATGAGTAGAACCAGAATCCTGTCAGTACCGTGTTCTTTCTTAATCAGAGCAACACTCTATAAAGTCAGATAATATATCCTTTCACGAGGAAAAAGAGAAAGGCTATCCCCATGAGATAATACCAGAGGCGGATGCAGATCCTCGATCGTCTCATCTTCTCTTGTATTCTCTTGATCTCTATCCAGGTCTTCAGATCGTTCCTGTTGAAAGGGTCCTGGACGACCTTCTGCAGGAACCCGTGAATGAAACTATCTCCTCGCTCCAGAATGTTGTAAATCCTGATGCTGCTCGAGGGTTTCGCTCTCAAGAGAGTGAAACCAAACGGCTTCCTGCTTGGACCTAGCATGTTCTCATAGTCTATACCTTCTATAAGTCCATACTCCAAGAGCATCTCCTTCCTTCCCGCCCGGATGATGAGAGCCTCCTCCCCTACCTGAAAGCTCCACCGAAGCTGAAAGAAAAATTGGAAGATCCGGATGGCAAGGAGAAAGGCAACGGCAAAGACCAGCAGCCGGAACTGGGCGAAAAGCGGAAGCCGGGTGAACACCTCATTACGAAACGGATAGGGAGGGAGGACGTAGAAGAAAAACCCGAATAGAAAGACCTCCAGAGCGAGTACGACAGGAATGAACATGGCCGGTCTGGAATATCCGTAAATCTCTCTTTCGCTCACGTTTCCACTCACCATGGCACCTTAATGATATCCGATGACATGCTCGCATAAAAATATGAGCAAGGCGCCAATAACTATGATTAACAGGCAGATCCAGAGCATCTTCAGATTTCTCTTCGCATCGGCAGGCAACAGAAACCAGGGCCGAAGAAAATTTTCCCATCCCATCCTGTACATTTGCCTGAAGATCCTCCAGACAAGCATCCCGCCGATGCCCCATGATACGGTCATTACTATAAAAACGACGAGCTCCAGGATCCTGAAAATATCTCGCATTATGTGCGAAAATTTTTCCATTGATTGTACACTATATGAGCAACCTTTTTCACCCCTAATTCATAAGCTGTTTCCCAGGCTATGGTATAATGCCCGCGCTCGATTGATTTGCAGTTTTCTAAGAATCGATTTTCATCTCAATGAGAGGCGAAGGAGATGAGTCCATCCGGAAAGATGAAGGGTAGAACGATGAGGAAAAGCTCGCAAAAGAAGGAAAGCCATAAAGGCATTCAGCACATTCCACCAATCGCGGTCGGCGTCATGGGATCCGCCGGTGGAAAGCCTTCCAGAGTTGCATTCCGGAAAGCATTCCGGCTAGGTCAGGAAATAGCAGGTAGAGGGTTCGTCTTGGTAACGGGGGCATGCCCGGGTCTTCCGCATGAGGCGGTTAAGGGAGCTAGATCGAAGGGGGGATTCGTCATAGGGATATCACCTGCCCTGAACTTCGGCGAACACATGCTCAAATACAAGTCCCCATGCAGCGGATATAATAGCATCATATACACAGGGAGTGGACTGATGGGAAGGGAGATAGAGAACATTCGGTCCTGTGATCTCGTCATATTCGCTGGCGGAAGGTCCGGGACCCTCGGTGAATTCGCCATTGCTTACGACGAAGCGAAAGTCATCGGAGTCCTCACAGGCACAGGCGGGATCACCGAGAATCTCCAGCAGATCATCGCCTTCGTAGACAAAGATACTGGTGCCCGTGTAGTTTACGACGATAACCCCGTGAGACTCCTGGACCGATTGATTGAGATCTACAACAGGGAGATCCTTCCTTACTATCTGACCGTCGTGGCAAATGCAAATCCTCATGGGGAGATGGAAAAGTGAACCATCTTTGCAGGCATGCACCATCTATGATAAATTTCAGAATGAAAACGTAATGAGAATGCCGATGAAAATATTTAAAAGTGAAGCAGCAAGATGTCTGCTTCTTATTCTTCTTTGTTCATGTCTAGCGTCATTCTCCTTCTCCAGGGCAGAGCAACAGGAGACGGCCACTTCCCTGGATCCGGGGACAGATATAAAGGCGAAGCTCGACAATGCCATCGACGTGAAGAAGGTGAAGCCCGGACAGGAGATCTCAGCCTATACCATAAAAAGCATCAAGGTCGGGAAGAAGGTGGCTCTGCCGAAGGGAACAGAGTTGATTGGTGTCGTCCGTGAGGTATCTTACCAGGAAGGCGCCATCAACGAATCGACTCTGAAGATGGAATTCAACAGGATTATCCTTTCGAACCAGGAGATGGAACTATCAACAGTCCTTATCGATGTCGGCTACAGCATGCTACCTTCGACACCAGAACCACTCTTTCGTGAAGATGAACAGCGCCAGACCGGGACCGGTGGACTTTTAAAAGGAGGGATTGAGGAATCCGCTCAGGCAGCATCTCATCCTGATACCATGATGGTCTCCGTGCGGGAAAACGGTACGATAGTGGTCAAGGGAGCCATCATCAATCTCGAACCAGGCACTAGGATCACACTCCGCCTGAAGAAGAATCTCAATATTCCCCAATAAGTCAGGCATCTCGCCTGATGCTTCATAACCCTGGCCAGAATGCCTTGGCTTTCTCCGATATTTAATATTTCATCAATATCGCTTTTAGCGGATGAGGCGTCTCTTCATGAGGTAGATCCCCAGGCAAAAGAA
This sequence comes from Acidobacteriota bacterium, assembly GCA_040752675.1. NCBI lineage: Bacteria > Pseudomonadati > Acidobacteriota > Acidobacteriota bacterium. The sequence continues at coordinate 8,733 of JBFMGF010000033.1, read as the reverse complement.
GAATAGGGTGGCTACAGCAACGCCTGCAAGACCCATCCAGACCCTTGCGCTGAATGCTCCCAGAAAAGAGGCCCTGCTGAAATTCACTACATGAGTCAGAGGAAGTAAGAGCGCTACTTTCTGCGCCCAATCTGGAAGAAGCTCGATGGGGAAGAACGTTCCGCTGAAGAGAAACATGGGTGTGATGAAGAGGAAGACTGGAAGGTTGAAGGTGTCTATGCTCGGCACGATCCCCGTAAAGCAAATGGCGATCGAGGAGAAAAGAAGACCTGCCAGAAAAGAATAAGGGATTATGAGAAGCGATGAAGGATAAGTTGCATACCCGAAGGCGGAGATTACGGCAAGCATGATGATGCTGCCTACAAGGGATTTCGTTGCTCCCCAGAGAAGCTCTCCGGCAATGACATCCTCAACCATGAGCGGCGTGGCTACTATTGCATCGAATGTCTTCTGATAGTACATCCGAACAAAGGAACCATAAGTGTTCTCATAAAATGACTGGAACATCATGTCGATTGCGATCAGCCCGGGAGCGATGAAGGTGATGTAAGAGATAGTCTTGCCCATGAACTGGACTCCATCGACCAGTGCACCCAGACCGGCGCCGAAGGCAAGGATGTACAGGATCGGCTCGAGAAGCGGTGGGATGAAGTTTGTCTTCCAGGTTGCCATGTAGACATCCCTGTCCCTCCGCCAGACGTGCCACGCTTTCCAGCTTATGTTTCCCAGGAAAGTCTTCATTCCCGAAGTTCCCTACCAGTGAGTTTTAAAAAGACATCCTCCAGAGAGGCAGGTCTGTGGATGTAATGTCTCATGGCAAACCGATTAAGGATGTCATGGAAGTCTCTCTGTTCATCGCCAGAATAGATGAAAACCCTGTCCGAAGCGATCTCAAAATCCCAACCGTTTGTAGTCAAGTAATCGAGGAGAGATTCATCGTATACCCAGACCTCGAGAACCTCTTTTCCTATCAATCGTCCGGTCAGTTCCGCCGGGGTCCCTTCCACGACTATCTTCCCCTTGTCCATGATGACGATCCTATCGCAGAGCTGGGCAGCCTCTTCCATGTAGTGTGTTGTGAGGAGGATCGTCGTCCCCTCAGCCTTCAGAGCCCTTATCCTCCTCCAGATCGAGTGCCTTGCCTGGGGATCAAGCCCGGTCGTCGGCTCGTCAAGAAGCAGAAGCTCTGGCCTGTTGATAAGGGAGCGCGCGAGAACCAATCTCCGCTTCATTCCGCCGGAGAGCTCCCTTATCCTCGTATCCTTCTTATCGGTGAGCTTCATGAACTCGAGAAGCTCTTCCCCTCGCCTCCTGGCTTCCTTTTTGGAAATCCCGAAGTATCGGGCGTAGGTCGTCAGGTTCTGCAGCGCCGTGAAATCGGGATCGAGGTTGTCCTCCTGCGGGGAAACGCCGATGCGGTGCTTGATCCCTCGAGGGTTCCTGTTGACATCCAACCCGAAAACTCTAATGGAACCACTCGATATTGGAAGGAAACAGTATATCATCTTGACCGTCGTAGTCTTTCCGGCTCCGTTCGGTCCGAGGAAACCGAAGCATTCTCCTCTCCTGACGGTGAAATCGATCCCATCCACGGCGATGAGATCGCCGAACCGCTTCGTCAGAATTCTCGCTTCGACAATGTAATCTTTTGCTTCCATCGGAAGACGATTTTCCTCTTGCTCAGGGATTTGAAACTTTCGATGATATTACCAGAAACGCAAGCCTTCTGTCAAAACCACACTGCCTCCTCAGTCACCCATCTATACAGCTCGAGTTGGTCGCACGAAAAGATGCCCGCTTGCCATTCGGGAGAACAACGCTTTTTCTGGCGACTAAACCCGAGCCAGAATGCTTGCTCACCCGGATGGCTTCTTGCAGTGCGCCAAGAATGATGCGATGAGGAAATTGTGGAGCATGTTGGACAAATGCGAGAATGGGTCTTAGAATAAACGCTACAGACAATACTGGAGAAAGCATGCGAATCATCAAGAAGAAAATCTTATTTACATCTATTTCCTCAAGCCGGATCATCTCAAAGCGACGGATCATCCTGGCCACCCTTTTCTTATCTCTTCTGTTCACTGGTTATCATCTCGTTTTTGCGCAGGAGAAGAAGCCAAGCTACGGCACTGGAATCATGCTATTCCTCAGTGCTTCAGATGAAGTGATCATCGTTTCCCCAACGATGGACGAGAAGAAAATCGAGGAAGGAAGGCTTTCCTGCGAGAGAAAGAAAGCATATCTTGAGAGGAACTTCGGAATAAAAGTAAAGATCATGGCTGATACCGATCTTACGGATAATGATAAGAAGGGAAATCTCATCATCGTCGGGAAGAGCAACAGGCTCCTCCAGGAAATCTGGCAGAAGATGCCGATTCGGGTGACCCCTGATAACTTCTACTTCCTGGGAGTGGAGTATTCCAACCCGAGGGATTATGCCATCTTTCTTCAGTTCAATCCTTTCAACGCTTCGTCCGTCTTTCTTGTCTGCACAACGATAGACCCGGACATCGATAAGATCAGGCCGTTCCCCAGTATCGGATCGGATTGGGTCATCATGAGGGATTTCTCCATTATAAGACAGGGGAGATTTCATAGCGGAGTAACTTTCCCTCCCCAGGCGGATCCTCTCGCTGAATTCTACAATGGGGATACGATTGACAAATTCTATTCAGGCCTCTCGAAACACATTTCTCAATTTTACGAAGTCTACTATTCCCCTTCTTCTCTGAACAAGGAAAAAATTCCGGAGGGAGTCAGGAAGAGAGAGGCTGCGCTTCTGGCCATCCTTAAGAAGACCGGGGCAAAACCCCCGGACAGAAAATTTAAAATCTTCTGCTACAAGGATAAAAATGAGAAAAACGATATCTCCGGTTTACCGAATCCCATCCACTTTCTCGATCGCAAGAAGGAAGTCCATATGATCGAGAATATCCTCTTTGCGGATTCCACTCATGAGGATGCACACATCGTGGCAGGGTTCATCCTTTCGGACAGCGCATCCGTCCACCTGACCGAGGGATTGGCAGTATATCTGGATTCCGTATGGAAGGGAAAATCTCTATCTTACTGGAGCGGATTCTTCTTGAGACTCGGTACGCTTCCCAGCGTTGCCAGACTTCTCGATGAAAGAGAATTCGTCAGGTTCGCAAGCGATTTCTCCTTCCCGCTCATCGGTTCACTGACTGAAACCATCATAGAAAAATATGGAATGGAAAAGTTCAAGATCCTCCTCGGGAAAGATAAGATATCGGACAGCATCCTCAGGAGCGTGATCGGACAGGATCTGACCCAGCTTGAATCCACATGGCTATCTGACATCAAGACAAAATCGGCCGCCCACTCCAGGAACATCGAATTTGACCTGCACAACAATGCAGCACGGGAATCTCTCGAGAAGAAGGATTACTCTTCAGCTGCAATAGAACTCCTCAAGGCGCTGGAGATCATTCCTGATGATCCCCAGGTCCTTTTCAACCTTGCCTCCGCCTACATCCGCATTCCTGATCTGCAGCAATCCGAAAAATATTTTATGAAGCTTGTGAGCCTCGACTTGCCAGAATCAGAACGTCGCTTCATCACCTTCGGACATTACCAGCTGGGAAGGGTCTACGACCTGATGGGGAAGAGAGAGAAAGCCGTTGAGGAATACAACAAGGTCCTGGCGCTTCCCGATATGCACAACTCTCATCGGTTGGCCAGGGAAAGGTTAGATCGGCCCGCCACGGATTACGATTTTGAGTGAGGAGCAGACATTTCATTTGATGAAATGGACAATCTCTGTCCCTAACTCATTCTCAAGATATTTTCTCAGTTTCTTTTTGAGTCGTTCTTCTGTCTGACGCACAGCTTCACGGGTTATCCCGAACCTCTTCCCTATCTCCTGAAGCGTCGCCTGTTCATCGCTCAGGATTCTCTCCTCCAGGATCGCAAGTTCTTTCTTGTTCAGCTTCTCCTTGAATATCTTCAGTTTGCCCTTAACGATCTCTTCGAGCTCTCCCCTTGCCGCTTTCTCATCTGGCAACTCTTCACCGGATGCGATGAAATCCGCTCTCGGAGCGCTGCTTTCATCGCTCACCGGAGCATTAAGGGAGACATCTCTAGATTCCAGGCTCTGCTGGACGTCGATGACGTCCTGCTCGGTTGCTCCAAAGCGTTCTGCCAGAAGCTTGGTCCCAACGGTAAAACCCAGATCCTCGAGTCTTCTCTTTTCCTCCTGCAGGTTATGAATCAGCCGCCTCCTAACATTGGTCGTACCGACCCGTACTAGCCTGATGTTATCGAGGATATATTTAAGGATGTAGGCTCTGATCCACCAGGTGGCATATGTAGGGAAGCGGACTCCGAGGTCCGGGTCGAATTTATGCGCTGCCTGAAGAAGACCGAGGTTTCCCTCCTGGATGCAATCCAGGACGTTCTGGCAGGCTCTGCGGAACTTCAACGATATCTTGACTACGAGCATCAGATTTGCCGTGATGAGTCGCAGAGCAGCCTCCCTGTCGCCACTTTCCTTAAACCTCTTTGCAAGGACGATTTCTTCTTCTGGTGTCAGGACAGGAAATTTACGGACTTCGGCAATGTATTTTTGAAGAGTATCCGTAGGAGCAATGGTGGTATCCAGCCTGGCCAGAGAGGCTTCGGACTTCTTCTCTTTCGCGCCAGCGCCAGCATCATTCCATCCATGATCCGCATCAAAATCAGATGCTTCGATCTCTTCTCTTTCCTTTTCTTCCATATGAGCAGTTCTTAGCCGAATCCCTATCATCACTAACCGCGGCATTCTGCTACGGTCCCCCGTCCGGACGACGGTTTTTCAATCATTCCCGTATGATGTTAGCATAAAAAGAGGCTTTTCTTAAAGGAAGGAGTGTATCACTTCTGCAGGAAGATATGGGCGAATACCTTGGCATCCCCTGCGATATTATCTATATAGCAGTACTCGTTGTAGGAATGGGCAGACTCATCAAGTCTTGACCAGACCGCGGCATGAAAACCGCCTCTTCTGAAGAGCGCTGCAACCGTTCCCCCGCCGATCCCCATCGGCTTACCATCTACGTTGTATACATCCTTGATTGCTTTCTTGAGGGCAATGACGACCGGGGCATCGGTCGGAGTCGGTGGCGCGGCATCAGCTCTCTGGGGATATTCCGTCGTGATTTTGACCTTTGACCCCTCCTCAACCTCCTTGATCATTTTCGAAACTTCGGCCAGAACATCATCCACCTTGTATTTCGGCAGGATCCGGAAATCCGTGTAGAAGACATCCTCGCCCGGAATTGTGTTGACGTTCGGAACGTTGTTCTCCTTTTTCGTAGGCTCGAACGTGCTGATCGGAGGATCGAAAACGGGGTCCTTATCCGGGAATTTCTTGTAGAGAGAATCGATCATCAGGAGGAGCGTGGCAGCCGCCTTGTGGGCGTTGATCCCCCTCTCAGGAGTGCTTCCATGGCACTGCTTCCCGATCGTTCTGTACTTCGTCCATAGGATGGATTTTTCAGCCACCTCGATCATGGAGCCGTCTTCATTTCCCGCATCAGGGACGATGATGAGGTCCTCTTTCCTGAAGAAGCTGGAGTTTTTGATAACGTAATCGATACCATAGTCGCTTCCCGTTTCCTCATCCGAGACGATGGCCAGGCCTACATCATACTCGGGGGTGACCCCCAGCTCTCTGAGGGCCTTGACCGCCATCAGGGAGGCAACCATCCCCTGCTGGTTGTCCTCGACTCCCCTGCCGATGAGTTTGTTTCCTTCCACTCTCACCTTGTAGGGATCGCCTTTCCATTCGCTCAACTCTCCAGGCGGAACTATGTCCATATGGGACATAACCCAGATTGTATGCGAGCTGTTCTTTCCTTTGATCCTGGCGATAATGTTGGGTCGAGTCCCTTCCGGAACCCTGGGATCCGGAGCATTGCACTCCTCGATTGAGTCAACGCCGATCTTCTTCAAATAGGCTATGATATATCTTGCCTTCTCCCACTCCCCCTTCCCGCCATTTACAGGGCTTAACGCAGGAATAGCCGTTAACTCCATCTGGAGTTTGATGATCTCATCCCGGTACGTGTCGATTTTCTTTGCTGCATCAGAAAAATTCTTCTCCACCATAAAACACCATCCTTTCAATGAGACTGGATGCCTCTACTATTATCCTTCATGTTCAGGAGCGGGAACATTGACATAACTGATGAATCGATCGGATTCCAGCTTCCTGAAAAATAGAGCAAGCCGGTCATAGACCGGCTCGACTCTTTCTCCAAATGAGTTTCTGAGACCTGCTCCAATCTCACGAACCGTCGTTTTCCCATCACAGTGATTCCATACCCAGGAGCCGATGTCATCGAGACCGATCTTCCAGTTAGGTTTTTTCAGCCTCGGCAACAGAAATCTGACGAGGAACCTGTTTCTGAACTTTGGGTAGATCAGGATGACGCTATCACCATCAAGCTCCCATGCACACACCCTGTCCGGGATCAGATCGAGCAGGTTGACGTTCACTACCCCCTTAGATCGCTTTGATGCTTTCATCTATCGATTCTTCCAACGAGCGAAGCGATGAGCTCATCACATGATTGCACTTGGTGGCGCCGGCTCATCAGGCTTCCCAGCATTCTTGATCGGGAAGTACGAGAGAACAAGCCCGATGATGATGAAGATAAAGAGACTCGTGATGAAGGAAGACACCTTGAAGGCTTGTGGAACCGGAATCTCGTAAAAAGCCATGGCCGCAAAGACCAATCCTATCAGCGCCTCTCCAGCGATGAGTCCCGAGGCGATCAAGATCCCGTTGTTCTCCACGCGAGCCTTTTGCGCCGCGTTGAATTTCTTCATCTCGCCGATTTTATCGACTATTCCCCGGATCAGACCGCCGATGAAAATGGCAAAGGTCGTCTCCAGGGGGAGATACATGCCGACGCAGACAAGCATCGGACTTCGAACCTGCAGGAGGATCAATCCAAAAGCCATGATCATACCGACGATGATCAGAGGCCAGGCCATCTGGCCACCGACGATTCCCTGGGAAACGAGGGCCATAAGGCTGGCCTGCGGTGCTGGAAGAGCTCTTCCACCAAAACCGATCCCCCCTCCTTTGATATCTCCTACATGAAGAACAAGGAGCGGGAAGAACATGACGAGGGCGGCAAGACCTACGCCGATGAGGTCCCCCACCTGCATCTTCCATGGGGTACCACCAAGGATGTGTCCGACTTTCAGGTCCTGGAGCATCTCACCGGCAACGGCTGCTGCCACGCATACGACACCGGCAACACCTAGGACTGCTGCCACTCCAGCTACTCCGGTCTGCCTCAGGATGACCATGAGAAGGGCAGCCACGATGAGAGTGGAGAGGGTTAAGCCGCTGATCGGGTTGTTGCTTGAACCGATGAGACCGACAAGGTATCCGGACACGGCAGCGAAGAAGAACCCCGCGATGATCATGACGACGGTTGCTAAGAGAGCGGCACCTGCGTTATGCGCGAAGTGGTTGTAAACGAAGAAGGTGAGGACACCCGAGATGAGGATTCCTGTGATGATCCAGCTAAACTTTATATCCTTGTCCACCCGGCTGACGACATGCGTCCCCGCAGCCGCTTTCTTGACATCGCTGACAGAACGGGCAAGACCACCAATCAGGCTCTTGCGCATTCTGAAGAGAGTGTATGCTGCGCTCATCAACATGCCTCCGATTGCTATGGGACGCACGATGAAGCGCCAGACGCCATATGCCATCGCGGTCCATTGGGCTTCCGGTGTCGCTCCTTCTGGTTTTATCAACGACTCCAGGTTAGGACCAAGGAAATATAGAAGAAGTGGAACGAATAGACCCCAGCTCAACAGAGCGCCGCTGAAGTTCAGTGAAGCCAGCCGGGGTCCGATGATGTATCCAACGCCAATGTAAGCAGGGCTAACGCCCGGCGTGGAGATGAGGGCTCCGCCGCTGCCCGACGCCTGAGCGCCGGCAGTTCGAAGATCTATCACCGACTTTTTGAAATGTATGAACTTCTCCCAGCTAGCCGCAAAAACGTTAAGCTTGCCAAGAAACTGGACCAGAGCTCCGAAGCCGAGGGCACCGAAAAGATACATGGCTCCCGTACCGCCTCTTCTCCCTGCCTTATGGATCTCTCCGGCAGCAACAGACTCGGGGAATGGAAGCTCGGCATCCTCGACCATGACACGCCTGAGCAGCGTAACAAACAGAATCCCGACGATTCCTCCAACGAGCATGATGGCCGTTGCTTCCAGGTAACGGAGAGGCGTATCGAACTTGTCCCAAACGCCGGCAATCAGAAAGGCCGGGATGGTGAATATGGCTCCAGCGGCAACCGATTCACCAATGGAACCAACCGTTCGCGCAAAGTTCTCTTCCAGGATGCTGCCTTTGAAAATGCGGAGAACCGCCATTCCTATTACGGCCGCGGGATAGGTCGCGGCGATCGTCATCCCAGCCTTCAGACCCAGATAGGCATTAGCCGCTCCGAGGACGACGCACATCACGAGTCCGACCAGCAACGCCTTCAACGTGAACTCACTCATGGACATTTCCGGTGGAACATATGGTTTGAACTCACCTGCTGCCATTAGTCACCTCCAAATCAAGAAAGAACCACCTAGTTTGAGCGATTTTTAGCATAAGAAATCCCACCCAATGAGTTATACTGTTGATATGAAACAAAAAACAACAGACAGCAACTTTGCTGTCCTTAACCCATAGGGTGGGAGGAAATCATGAAA
>JBFMGF010000032.1 GCA_040752675.1 Acidobacteriota bacterium | reverse complement strand
ATTCTTCGACGTTCCTGATGACCTTCTCTTCAAGATGGTCTGGACCATAATCAATGACGCTGATCAGTACCTCACCGGGCTTCGCCTTCTCAGGCGCAACCAGAGTCCCGGGCGATTCCCCCAGTTTGTGGTGTTTCTTTTTTGCCATACCCATACCTCATCGAATAACCAGCAGTCTCTCAAAGGGTCTATCAGAAATTCCCTTCGATACCAACCATGTCTTTTCCTGAAATCAATTCTGTTGGAATTATGTCTCTATGTCAACGCGAATTTTAGTCTCGGGCGGAGCGGGCACAGCGGAAACCCATCTGCTGATTGGTGAGGCCGGGTTTCATGGAGCCCCTGCAGGAAACTCTGCAAAAGAAAGGCAACGTCATCCATCCCCCTCCTCTAACGACTTTCTTTTCCGCGCCTTCAGGACCAGTCGGATTTTTCTCAGGACCTCTGGAGTAATAGTCTTTCTCAAACCAGTCGGAACACCATTCTGCCGCATTTCCTATAATGTCGTAGATCCCGAATGAATTGGGTGGAGTGCTTCCCGCCTCTGCGGTACCTATCTTTGCATAACTGCGGTTACGCTTGACTTCGTAGATGGCTTTATCGGAACTGATTTCATCCCCCCATGGGAAAAGCCTGTCATCCATCCCACCCCTTGCTGCAAACTCCCATTCCGCTTCCGTTGGAAGCCTCTTGCCCGCCCATTTTGCGTAGGTATCGGCGTCTTTCCAGGTAACTCCAACGGCAGGATGCTTCTCCATTCCAACTCTGAAATATCTTGCCCAGCTTCCTTCCGGTTTGTAACCAGACTCTTTGACGAAGCGGGCAAACTGTTCGTTTGTAACCTCATACTTATCGATGTAGAGGGGATCTACGTAAACTCGATGCCGGGGCATCTCCGAGTTCACAACATCCTCCATGAAGTTACCGATCTTTTCCCCGCTCTCCAGTTCACAGACTTTGTTGAGCTGCTCTTTATGCAGTCCCATCCAGAACTCTCCGCCGGAAAGAAGAACCATCTCGCCCGTGACTTTTTCTCCCTTCTGCTGACCGGAACTTTGTCCGGGTTGCTCCACAGTTTTAGCAAGAAGAGTTGTTTCATGCGGGATGATAAAAACAGAAAGAGTCATCATGAGGACCAGCAGCATCATAACCTTACTTCTCATCATACCTCCAGTTCTTCTTCATAGAACATCTGAAAATACCATTATTTTAGAATTTATCCCTCTTTTTTCCAAATAATTATCCTGATTCAGATACGAGCCTTTCTTTCGACTACACATTCCTATAATATTTAGTATCTGGTATTCGGGATCAGGAGATGGGAGAGAAGTCGAACCGGTTTGAATTCCTCGAGAAGAATCTGAAGGATCATGTCGTCGCCTTGTCGCACGAGATCGGCGAGAGGAGCCACCATCATTATGAGAGTCTCGAAAAGGCGGCTGAGTACATCTTTCAAAAGTTCGAAGACCACGGATACACTCCTGAGAAGCATACGTATAAGATCTCTGGAACCGAGTACGGTAACATCATCGCAACCAGGACAGGAAGAGATGAACCTTATAATATCATCGTAGCCGGGGCGCATTACGACACGGTCCGCGGGACACCCGGAGCCAATGACAACGCGAGCGGCGTATCTGCTGTTCTGGAGCTATCCAGGCTCTTCTCGACCATAGACACGCGAAAAACTATAAGGTTCATCGCCTTCGTGAACGAGGAACCACCTTTTTTCAGGACGAGGTTGATGGGCAGCAGGGTTTACACAAGGCAGGCAAAGAAGAACAATGAGAATATCTTAGCCATGCTCAGCTTTGAGATGATCGGTTACTATTCTGAGAAAGATGGATCCCAGCATTATCCTTTCGGGATACGGCTCTCCCATCCCCGCGAGGCAAACTTCATTGCCATCGTGGGAGATCTCCGTTCAAGGAGATTCGTTAGAGAATGCGCCCGGATTTTCAGGAAGCATTCCAATTTTGATATTCAATCTGTCAGCGTGCCTCGATTCATTCCCGGGGTTGACTTCTCTGATCACTGGTCATTCTGGAAGGAAGGGTACAGAGCCGCCATGGTAACCGACACTGCTTTTTACAGATATGATGATTATCATACGTCGCACGATACGTTTGAGAAACTGGGTTACGGAAAGATGGCCCAAGTGGTGGAAGGCTTCTACCACGTTCTGGCAGAACTCGGTGAATAGAGAGACCGCCTGCCCATCATCCTTTGCCTTTCCCTGAATCTCCTCAAGAAAGTATTTGCGAGAAAAACTATGCATTCTACTTCTTGAAGAGATAAGCTGATTCGAAAGTCTTCATCGAGGTCCCGTCGTGGAAGAGGTACAGGGGCTTGTAGATTCCTTCGCCGCTCCATATTGCAGCGCTTCCATGTTCGCCGTGTTTGTTGATGGCGTAACATTTTACGTTGTATTTGAACCGTCCCTTCTCGTCTTGGAGCCTCTTCTCGCGGGAGCGCTCGTTGATCCTCTTGCAGGCAAGGAGACAGGCCTCCTCGGGAGATTTCCCCTGGCGCATCCATTCCACGATCATCACTGCGCTGCAGTTCAGGAGATTGGCCTCCCCCCGTCCGGTCGAGCCCGCGGCTCCCACTTCGTTATCCACGTACAATCCGGCACCGAAAACAGGAGAATCTCCCACTCTCCCGGGGATCTTGAAGGCAAGACCGCTCGTCGTTGTGACACAGGATAGATTCCCATTCATGTCCAGCGCGCTGCAGTGTATCGTGCCGTAATGCCTCAGGAAAGATTTCGCATACTCGCCGATATTCGTATCCTGCATGGAATGTGGAGGCAGCCAATCATCCTCATTGCTCAAACTTTCCTTCCACTTCAGCCACTTCTCACGCGACTGATCCGTGAGCAGATTTTCCTCTTTGAATCCATGGGCTCTTGCAAACTTTAGAGCCCCTTCCCCCACGATGAGTACATGGTCGGTCCTTTCCATGACGATGCGCGCCACCTTTGACGGATTCTTGATGTTTCTAAGGGCCGCAACGGCACCTCCCCTGTATGACGGACCATGCATTACGGCGGCATCCAGTTCGACCACCCCTTCCTCGTTCGGAAGGCCACCGTATCCGACGCTGTCATCATTCGGGTCATCCTCAACTATATTTACTCCAGCGACAACCGCATCCAGAGCATCCGAGCCGTTTTTTATCATCTCCATCGCCTTCTCCACTGCTTTCGTTCCGTTTGAGCTTGCTATGACGATCGGTCTGGAAAATGCCATTTCCGAAAGATGGCCTCCGACCAGAGCGCTTCCGCCCAGAAGCGCGCTCCCTTTCAAAAAATCACGCCTCTTCATTGATTTCATGAGATTCCTCCTTTAACTTTGCCAATATTAATGCAAAATAATTTTCATTTGCAAGAACAGGTCTTTAAGATTTACAGAATACTGTTTTGGGGGTTGCGTTGACAAGCGAGACAGATAGGATAAAATCAAGATATTTTCGATCATCTTAAGGAAGATTGAGAAAAGGGGGGATTATAGAGACGCAGCATAAGCTTATTGGAATATATTGATTATGGGAGTGCTTTTAATATTTCTGGATGGCGTTGGAGTGGGACAGAATGACCCCTCAAAGAACCCTTTTGCCATTCGGAAGTCACTGCTCAGCCGATTCTCGGAAGAAGCTTCTGCCGAAACCCCTCCCGCTATAATAAAAAGCGCGAACGACGACTTCAGCGTGCTTCAGGATATTGTGGAAAGCGACTATGTGGACAGGCACCCCTCCTTTAGAGCCATATTTAACAATTTCTGTCATCATCTCCTCGCACACGAAAAGGATTATGTGAATAATGAAGAAAGACGCAACAGTCCTTGGCTTCCAGAAGGCTGTTGCGAGAGAGAAACTTACAAAGCTATCGATGCTACGCTCGGTGTTCCGGGGATACCCCAATCGGCCACTGGGCAGGCTTCACTCCTCACCGGAATGAATGTTCCACAGGTGGCCGGCGGGCATCTCGCCGGGCTTCCCAACCAGAAAGTGCGGGATGCTATTAACAGGGAATCGATCTTCCTGAAATTATCCCGGATGGGATTGAAAGCCATCTTCGCCAATGGGTTCACGGAGGCTTATTTTAAAAGGGAAAGACCCCGGGTCTCGGCAACGACCCAATCGGCTATAGCGGGCGGCGTGAAGCTGAGGACGATTGAGGATGTCAAAAACGGAAAATCGCTCTATCACGATTTTACGAATTTCTTCCTCAAAGAGATGGGGTACGAACTCAAGCTCTATTCACCCCAAAGGGCAGGTGAGACCCTTGTGAGAATCGCTTCGGAGCATGATTTCACACTCTATGAATACTTCATCACGGACATCATAGGACATAAGGGTGGGCTAAGAGAGGCTTCAATCGAGGTTGCAAAGATCGACCTTTTCATGCGAAGCGTTCTGGACAACATCAATCTGGACGACAACCTCGTCATTGTCACGAGTGACCATGGCAACCTGGAAGACAGTTCTATCAAGACCCATACGCTTAACCGGGTCCCTCTTCTCTGCTGGGGAAAGAACAGCGAAAAACTCGCATCCGGAGTGGATGATATCTCTGCCATCTCAAACAGCATTATCTCCATCCTGACATCCTGAATAATCGCGAGACCCTGATATCCTGAAGGATCTCAGGATAGAGTCGCATGGCGGATGAACAGTTATCCGCTCCTACCTCTGCCGATCTTTTTACGGAGGATCTTCTTTGTCTTCTTCCAGCCGTCGGTGAGATGGAAGGCAAGTCTTTCCATCTGGATCTTCAGGTCCACCGTGTTGACTTCCACTCCTTTGGGAATCTTGAGCCTGGTAGGGACAAAATTCAAGATGGCCTTGATGCCTGTCTCCATGATCCTGTCGAGGGCCCACTGACCCGTATGGGCGGGAACTGCTATGACCGCAATGTCGACCTTTTCCTTCTTAATGATCTCGTCGAGATCATCGACATGATGGATTGGAACGCCTTCTTTTGTCTTCATTCCCACTTTCTCTCTGGCATTATCGAAGAGGGCGACGACCCTGAACTCCCGTGTATTGAATCCGGCGTAATCTGCGAGTGCCCTTCCGAGGTTTCCTGCGCCGACGATGACGATGTTGTACTTCTTATCAAGCCCGAGGATCTTTATGAGATGGTCTTTCAAATCAGAGACGTAGTAACCGACCCCTCTCACTCCGAATTCTCCGAAATAGGCCAGGTCCTTTCTCATCTGGGCAGAGTTGAGATGGAAGTGATCGGCAAACTCCTGGGAAGAGATCGTCTTGACTCCCGCGCTTTCAAGCTCGTTCAGACATCTCAGATAGAGAGAGAGCCTTTTGGTGGTCAGTCTTGAAACATAGCCATATTTCATATCCCTGTCTCCTCGATATAGAAGGACATCTTTCTCCTGAAAGAACTTCTAAATGTCAATGCTCAGGGCCAACAATCTTGTTTATAATTTCACAAGCGATTGTAACACAATTCCTGAATTTTTGAATAAGATAAAAAGAGTGATGACGCTGGAAGGGCGAAGGGGGCGCCTCCCGTGTGAACCCCCTTCGCTTTCCACCGACAGCCACATTCCTTGAGAGGGGAAATGGCCGACTAAAGTAGGCGTTCGAAGAGATTACAATCACCATGCCATATCAATGGTTACTCTGGATGATCGCATTGGATTGCTCTGCCAATAGGGTTTATTGACATGCGTGGAGATGGTCTTGATGTATTACGGAAAGGTGAAATCCGCAGTGAGCAGTGTGATGATTTGAAGAATAGCTGAATAAAACCGTCATCTATTGATACAGTCTATCATTTAACTAAGAGATTTGCCCCTTTTTTACCCCCCCCATAAGGATAACCTTGACATTATTCGACGCCGTCTTCTTTTGCTTCCTTCATCTCCTTTTCCTCGATCACTTTCACGATCTCCGCCGCGGTCTTCGCCCGGCTCAGTCGCTCTGTGAATCCCTCGTTCTTGATCATCCTGGCGATCTGGGCAAGGAGCTTGATGTGAAGGGAGGCGGCTTCCGGCGGACCTATGATAAGGAAAATGACCTTGACAGGGTTGCCGTCGATTGAGTGAAAATCAACCCCCTCCCTGGAGATTGCAACCGATACGATAGTCCTGCTGAGCGAGGGGCAGCGAGCATGCGGGATTGCCACTTCCGCTCCGATCCCAGTGCTCATAACCTTCTCCCTCTCCAGGAGTTTTTCGAGGACATCCTCCCCATCCTTGATGACATGGCATCGGCTAAGACGGACCACTATCTTCCTGAGACAATCTTCTGTATCGCTGGCATAGAGATCAGGCTCTAGCAACTCGACATCCAGAAAATCAGATATCTTGATCATGGTTTCATTCTACCACTCTTCTCCACGAAAGATCTCCGGTCTCGATGAAGAAGAGATTATTTCTCAAGCCTTCAATCTGTTATAGCGTTCTGAATAGACCTGAAACCAGGTAAAGGATCTTACCCGGAACAGTACCGAGAATAAAAGTGAAGAGGACGGCGATGGCCAAGGCAACGGAAGCGGAGAATCCCGGCTTCGAGACCTCGCCTGGTAAGGCCGGCTCCTTCATGTACATATGGACAATGACTCTGAGATAGTAATATGCCGCGATGACGCTGTTCAGGATGCCGACGATGGCAAGAACGTACAGTTTCATCTCTATGGCTGCCTTGAAGACGTAAAACTTTCCTATGAATCCTGCCGTTGGCGGTATCCCGGTGAGAGATAGAAGGAAGATGCTCATGGCTGCCGCCAGAAGAGGCCTCCTGTATCCCAGCCCGGAGTAATTTTCCAGCTCGTATCCCTCTTCATATTCCTCCGTTCCCCTGCCGATCAACGAGGCAGCGGCAAAGGCTCCGATCGTCATGAGGGCATACGCCAGCAGGTAATAGACGATGGCAGAGACGCCGGCGCTCAGCCCATTCACGCCATCTATACTGATCCCCGTCACGACGACTGCGATCAGGAGATACCCGGCATGAGCAATGCTCGAATAGGCCAGCATCCTCTTGATGTTCCTCTGCGCCAGCGCGACCAGGTTTCCGAAGCTCATCGTGATGATGGAGAGAAGAGTCAGGACACTTACCCACTTCACCGCCTCTTCGCCGAAGGATGTGTTGAGGACCCGAAGGAGCGCGGCAAAGGCCGCCGTTTTAGTCCCGGTTGCCATGAATCCGGAGATTATGGTTGGCGCTCCCTGATAGACATCCGGAGCCCAGAAGTGAAACGGGAAGGCGGCCATCTTGAAGCCGAAGCCGATGATGATGAGACCGACTCCGATGAGACCGAGGGCTCCTTTTTCGGGCAGCTGTGAGATGCCGTGAAGATCAAAGCTTCCGGTAACTCCATAGATGAGTGCGATGCCGTAAAGGATGAACCCCGTCGAGAAGGCTCCCAGGAGGAAATATTTGAGCGAGGATTCAAGAGATTTCAGTCTGTTCCTCGTTATGCCGGCCAGGATGTAGAGAGGGATGGATAGGAGTTCAAGCCCGATGAAGATTATGAGAAGATTCCGGGATTGGATCATGACTATCATCCCTGCCGTGGCGAGGAGTATCAGCGAGTAGAACTCTCCATAGTAGATCCCTTCCCTTTCGGTAAAGCTGATGGAGGACATGACCGTCAGGAACGAGATCGCGAGGATGATCAGAGAAAAGAAGAGGCCAAAATTATCGATGAAGACCATGTTCAGAGCGGTAAACCGTTCGGGTCCCCAGATCATGATCGTCGCTATGCCCGAAAGGACGATAGCGATGAGTGATGTGAAACCAATAATCCTCGAACCCTCCCTGAATAAGGGTGACAGAAGGAGTAGCAGGAGCGCATAGGCTCCCAGGATGGTCACGGGAAGGATCAGGCTGAAATCTATCATCTGTGAAAAGCTCATCGTTTAGACTCGGAATAAAACAAAATCAATACGACAATCACTTAACATCCGATCAACTCAAAAAGTAGAGAACGATAACAACAACCCCTATAAAGAAGTAAAGGGCGTAATTCCTGACGTATCCCGTCTGGAACAGCCTGGCGATATTTCCAGCGATGTCAGCGAAAGCAGCCGTGACATGGATAGTTCCGTCGATGACCCAGGTGTCGAAGTCAAAACTCCTCCTGCAGAGGAAGTAGTAGGGCTGCACAATCACTGCATCGTAAAGTTCGTCCACCCAGTACTTGTTGGAGATGAGCCTGTACAAAGACA
>JBFMGF010000031.1 GCA_040752675.1 Acidobacteriota bacterium | reverse complement strand
ATGGTCCATTTTCTTCCTGTCATGAGATCCTCCTCGTATGAAAATTTGAGTGCTCCATAATTGTTATTCTACAGGAGCTGATCTCTAACCCAAAGACCTGTCTACATCCAAAGGGGAGCAATATAATAGCTTCCCGGGGTAAGCATAAAGGCATGGGCTGCGTTAATGATGAAGCCAGCTAAGACTGCAGCGATAGCAGTTATCAGTCCACCTAAAAGATGTTTTCTTTTGCTCTGTGCTTTATCCCAGCTCTCGCGATAGTAGATTGTGCCAGCCATAAGAAGAAGGAACATGCCCGCCTCTAAGACCAGAAACCAGAAAAAAATATTGTATAAGCTCTTAGCAAATTCCGGGAAGAGACCAATGGTGAGAATCACGATTGTCACTCCCAATACCCCACCTATCTTCATCAGGTTGGATATAAAACTTATATATTTTTTTGCCAAAAGGTCATGATACGAACTCTTTCTCTTATAGCCTATATATTCTGAGATAAAAGAGATTAAAATTCCTCCCACGGCTATGAAGGCTAAGAAAACATGGGCGAGAATCACTACCGCCATAATTAGCGAATTGCCTAAATACGGGAATTGAATCGGTTTCATCTCATCACCTTTTTATAAGATGGCTCAGGAAATCCCTGGAACGGCTCTTGGGGACTATTCCTGAGCCAACTTTGGAATTGAAAAAGTTAAATTTCTATCTTCCCCATCCATTTGCCATGCAGATTGCAGTTCTCAATAGCATAGAAAATCCCCGCAGATGCTTTGAGTTCCACCTCCACGGTCGGATTTAAAATCCTTGGCTGCAAAAGATAGCGACTTATAAATTTACGATCCAGATAAAAATCTATCCAGGTGATATAGTGATTTTCCTCCATCACATGTGGGATTTCACCCACCCTTGTTTTTACCTGAACATTTTTCTCCCCTAAGGATTTCTTTAATAACGGGATATGCTTTTTCTCAGATTCAGTTAAGTTCTTTGGATCCGTAGGGCTTTTAAGCGCATCTTGATTTTCGGAGAAGGCACTATCTTTTGCAAAACAGACCGGGCATCTCTCCGGGATAACCTCAAAAGAAATATGACCACAGATTTTGCAAACGTAGGTCTTCATTTTTCACCTCCTGGTTTTCAAACTCTCTAAAACCCTGCCCACCAGCTTGGCTCCTGGTTTTAAGGTGGGGTCTCCTTCTCGCCATTTAGCCGGGCAGACCTCTGAGGGATGGGCCGAAACATGCAGGTGAGCCTTGATCTTTCTCAAAAGCTCATCTGCATTCCTTCCCACATTGTCAGAACTGATCTCTGAGCCCACCAGCCTTCCTTCCGGATTTAGTATGAATGTCCCCCTTTTCGCCAGTCCAGTATTCTCATCATAAACGCCAAAAAGACGAGAGATTTTACCAGCTGGGTCAGCCCCCATAGGGAACTTAACCTCTTTCAAAAGCTTCTCCTCCCTCTGCCAGGCCAGATGCACAAACTTTGTATCTGTGCTCACGGAGATAAGCTCAACCCCTAGCTTTTTCAACTCAGCATATTTTTCAGCCAGATCAGAGAGCTCTGTGGGGCAGATAAAGGTATAATCTGCAGGATAAAAGAATAAGACTACCCATCTTTTATCCTTCTTGAGCTGATTCAGGGAAATAATTCCAAAATCCTCTCCTTTTGGATCATAGGTCTCCATTTCAAAATCTAGAACCAGATTGCCGATTTTTAAAACCTCTGACATGAAATACCTCCTTATCTTTATTTTTTAGTTTAGTCAAACCTCTTTACAAGCTTTACAAAGCCCATACAGGCTTAAGTTAAAACCTTTAATCTTAAAATCTTCTTCCCTTGCGGCTTTCTTAAAAAGGTTCTCCAATCCCAAGATCTCTAAATCAAAAACCCTGCCGCATTTCTGACAGACAAAATGGGGATGAGGAACAGGATTTCCATCAAAGCGATCGAATGTATGGCCGAACGGTAACTTCAGGATTCTTTTCTGCTGCTTCAATATTCTTAAATTTCTGTAAATTGTGCTTAAGGAAAGATTAGGGAAATCTTTTTTCAACTGAAGATAAACCCAATCCGCAGTTGGATGGGATTTTGTAGAGGACAGGATCTCCATTATCCTTTTCCTCTGTTTTGTTTCTCTAAAAAGATTCTCGTTATTCGTATTCATAATTATTATTAATTATATTTTAAAATATTTGCTTGTCAAGTCCCTCTGGAATTTTTTTAAATCAGCTTAACTCTTTGCTTAATAAGAAGTTAGGAGTCGAATCTGCGGAACTTAGTTTATGAGCTTGCCATCCTGATCTTCCGAGGGATAGTTTATTATCTGTATCTTTTTCTCCTCATCATGTAAGCCGAAAGGAGATACAGGAAGAGGGAAAAAATAGAAATGTACAGAATCGTGTAAAATAGAACTCCAGATCAGAAAATCTCATGCGATAGCTTAGATAGATACACTCCGTCTGGCTCTTAAATTGAAAATCCCTCAATGCTACAGTTGGGTGGATCTACTTTCATAAACCATACTCTTTCCAGCGCCGGGTGACGAGGTCGATGATCCTTTTTTCCATCTCGATCTCGTCGGGCCATTCGCGCTCGAATCCTTCCGATTTCCACTTCTTCGTACCGTCGATCCCCATCCTGGAGCCATAATTAGGTAGACGCGAGGCGTGGTCCAGGACTTCCGTCGGGCCGAACGTAAACTGCACATCGCGCTCAGGGTCAACATGGTTCAGGACCTTCCAGGCAACCTCGAATTCATCCCTCACGTTTACATCTTCATCGACGACGACGATGCACTTCGTGAACATCGCCTGTCCCATGCTCCAGATGGTGTTCATGATCTTTCGCGCGTGGCCGGGATACTGTTTCTTAATGGAAACGATCAGCAGGTTATGAAATACTCCTGCCCACGGCATGTGCATGTCGACGATCTCGGGGAACTGCTTCTTGATGACTGGAAGGAAGAGTCTTTCTATTGCAAGCCCCATGAAGCAATCTTCCATCGGCGGTCTTCCCACGATCGTGGCATGGTAGATCGGGTCCTTTCTATGGGTGATGCACGTCAGGTGAAAAACAGGATAATCATCGGCCAGAGAGTAGAATCCGGTGTGATCTCCAAAAGGACCTTCTCTCATTCTCTCATTCGGCAGCACGTACCCCTCCAGGACAATCTCTGAGGCAGCCGGAACTTCCAGATCGACGGTCTCACATTTGACCATTTTTACCCCTTCCCCTCTGATGAAACCCGCGATGATCATCTCATCGAAATAGTCTGGAGCAGGAACGGCAGCCGCAAATGTTACGACAGGGTCTCCGCCTATGGCAACGGCCAGCTCTATTCTCTCGCCCGCCTCTTCCCTCTGACGGTAATGCCTCGCCCCATGTTTGTGGATGTGCCAGTGCATTCCCGTAGTCTTGGAGTCATAAACCTGCATCCGGTACATTCCGCAGTTCCTCGTGCCCGTCTCGCGGTCTTTGGTGAAGACGCATGGAAGCGTGATGTACCTTCCCCCGTCTTTCGGCCAGCACTTGATTATGGGGAAAATGTCGAGAGAGGGATTATCTTCGATGATGACCTCTTTGCATGGAGCATCCCTGACTACCTCCGGAAAGAATCCCGCCAATTCGCTGAGTCTGGGGAGCATCTTCAATTTGTCGATGAACCCTTCCGGGGCTTTAAAATCAAGGATATTCTGAAGCCTTTTGGCAAGGTCATTGAGAGAAGGGGTCTCAAGGGCAAGATTCATCCTTCGCTCCGTCCCGAAAGTGTTGATCAGGACCGGAATGTTCGATCCCTTAACTTTTTCGAAGAGGAGAGCGGGGCCACCTGATTTCACCACACGGTTTGCTATCTCCGTAATCTCCAGCTCAGGATCGACCTCAACCCGGATTCTCTTAAGTTCCCCCAGATCCTCGAGCTTCTTGACAAAGTCTCTGAGGTCCCTGTATGTCATATCTTTGCCCTTTTTAAAACCTGTTTTTATCCCGAGGCAGGATGTCTGGATTACTCAGGATTGATCGAGGCAGGATCTGCCGATTTCCTGAAACGATATTCCTCGCCTTTGTAAACCTTATCTCCTTTGCTGTTGAATTCAATCGGGCGGCTGATCAATTCTTTGCCATCAGAGGTAATCTCCATTTCATCAACGAAGGGAACGATCTCCCCGCTTTTCAGATTCTTGGCGATCCAGTTCACCACGAGTCGCTGGCCATCCTCCGAAATCCCGACCGAGAAGGAATAATGTTCCACTTTCTCACCGTCCTGGATCTTATCGCATTCTCCATAGGTGTCGCATTCGATCTTCCAGGAACCGTCCTTTGCCTTCTGCTTCCACAGGAATTTCACTTCGCTCCCCTTCTGTTCGATTGTGATGGCGGAGCTCACCAGATCGTTCTCCCGGACCCAGGCTCCTGAAAAATCAACGTCGCTCCTGACTTCTTTTTTCTGCTCTGCGCAGGAGATGGAAAGAAAAACGGGAAGAAAGAGGCATAGAAAGATAGATGCCTTTTTCACTCTTGCCCTTTCCCTAAAAATTTTATGCATGATAACACAGAGCGTGATCGTTTGACAAAGGGGAGAGGCAGTGTTAACTTTAACCAACCCCGTACTGAGATTGCGAGTCGAATCAGAGGCAGACATCATGATAGAACCCGTCCTGGAAAAAGAGATAATCAACACCGGCCTGGGCGACATCTGCGATAAGGTTCTCACCGGAAAGAGGCTTAATTACCTGGATGGGCTCCGCCTATTCGTCGCTGAAAACATCCTGGCCGTCGGAGCTCTTGCCAACATCGTCCGTGAACGGCTTCACGGTAACAGAACTTATTTCATCAGGAACCAGCACATCAACTACAGCAACATCTGCATCAATGGATGCTTTTTTTGCGCCTTCTCCAGGAAGGGCAAGGGAGACAGCGGCTACGAGATGTCTCTCGAGGAAATCTTCGACAAGGTTAAGGAAAGACTTAACCAGCCCATCACGGAGATCCACATCGTTGGCGGGTTGAACCCCAACCTTCCTTACGGCTACTACACCGACATGCTGAAGGGGATCAAAAGGATAAGGAAAGATGTTCACATCCAGGCTTTTACCTGCGTGGAAATCGCCTTCATCGCGGAGCAGTTCGGGAAAAGTGTTGAAGACGTCCTCATCGAGTTCCGGGAGGCCGGGCTGGGATCGATCCCGGGCGGCGGAGCGGAGGTCTTCTCCACGAGGGTGCG
Source organism: Acidobacteriota bacterium (assembly GCA_040752675.1). NCBI lineage: Bacteria > Pseudomonadati > Acidobacteriota > Acidobacteriota bacterium. The sequence goes on along the minus strand of JBFMGF010000031.1, from coordinate 5,761 downwards.
GGGAGAGCTCTGTTCCAGGAAACTCTCCCCGGCTGGCTGGCTCTTCGTGGCCAAGACGGCTCACAGGCTTGGAATCCGCACCAACGCGACCATGCTCTACGGCCACATAGAAAATCTGGAAGAACGGGTGGAGCACCTTATCAGGTTGCGAAGCGCCCAGGACGAGAGCGGCGGATTCGTTACCTTCATCCCGCTCGCCTTCCATCCCGATAATACCCGGCTTTACCGAATCAAGAGGACGACCGGGATAGATGATCTTAAGACCATAGCCGTCTCGCGGCTCCTGCTCGACAACTTCCCGCACATCAAGCCTTTCTGGATTATGATCGGACCGAAGATGTCCCAGCTCGCGCAGTCCTTCGGAGCCAACGACATGGACGGGACGGTCATCGAAGAGAAGATCACGCACATGGCTGGTGCCGAGACAGCCGAGGAGATGGCTGTGGATGAGATTGTCTCACTCATCAGAGGCGCCGGCCGCATCCCCATCGAACGTGATACCCTTTACAACGAAATCAAACGATATTAGTGGAAGTGATGCATGGGTTGGTGGGCAGGAAAGGCGTCGCGAACATTTTAGAGAGAGGCCGAGTCGATGAAAGTGAAGGTCGGCGTCGTCAATTTCCTGAACACGAAACCCCTCATCTACGGTCTGGAAAAGGACCACGACCGCTTCAGACTGGTCTATGATACGCCGGCACAATGCGCTTCGAAGCTGGAAACGAGGGAAGTAGACATCGCCATTTTGCCAGCCATTGAATATGCCTCATCAGAAAAATATTCCATTATTTCCGATATCTCCATCACTTCTAAAGGGAGTGCCGGTTCCGTGCTCCTCTTTTCAAAGAAAGAGATCGGTGAAATAAGAACTATCGCACTCGACAGGAACAGCAGAACTTCTATCGCACTTCTCAAGATCCTCTGCCGCGAAAAATTCCGGATCGATCCCGGGTTCCATCCGATGCCTCCCGATCTTGGAACCATGCTTTCCGAGAACGACGCCGCACTCGTCATCGGAGACAATGCCCTCTTCGCTCCCGAATACTTTCAGGAGATGCTTGCCGCTGACCTGGGCAGGGAATGGTTCGAGATGACTTCTCTTCCCTTCGTCTTTGCCTTCTGGTGTGGCTTTCCTGATATCAAACCTTCGCTTATCAAGGCTTTCCTTGAATCCAGAGATCTGGGCATACAGAAACTGGATGAAATCTCAAAGAGATACTCTTTTCTGGGAAGGACTTTCCTATATCTCTCAAGGCGATACCTTACAGAGAACATGACCTATTCTTTTGGCGATGAGGAGAAGAAGGGGCTCGTTCTCTTCTATGAACTCTGCCTGAAGCATGACCTTATTACGGAAATACCCACCCTGAGGTTCTTCAGCGTTTAAGCAAATTACCCTGTTCCAGCAGCGGACACGTCTTCCGGACTTTGAATGATATGCAGACATCTTTCCTGATAGGAAGAGCCTTCCGGACCGGTTTTCCTCAACAAAATCGACTCTTCTAAACGGGTTCTTCCTTCGATTTCCTCTGGCATCATTCTTGATTCATCTCCTCGCGCTTTTTTGGAGTGGAGATCAGAAATGTTCCTGCTTGTTCTTATCATCATCTTCATTTTCGGTTCAAGCACGACGATTCTTTCAGACATCCCTGACATCACGGCGAAGGGCACCGGGCTTAAACTGGAAGAGGGAAAAGCCATCAAAGAGAAATTGTCCGTATCATTTGCCGATCCCGAGATGCTCTTTCCTTCCGAAGAGATTACAGTCATCCCGGCCTTCTCGAAATTCTTTCTTGAAGCGGATCATATTCTTGGCTCAAACAGCAAAGCCCAAGAGATCTCTATCCTCTCTAAAACGAGGATGGAAAAGCTTCTCATAGCGGCAACCATCGAGATCGAAGATTTCGCTTACCGGAACGGTCTCATCTATCTTCTCGCATACAGAGAAGCAGGACCAGGGATCATGATCCTCGACAGGGAAGGAAACATCCTCAGCCAGTTTCCGCTGGTGAGAACTCCTCCCGGTATGACCTCGATCGCGGTCGATTCTAAGGGGAACATCTATCATAACAACCCTTCCCTTCCAGAAGGGATCATCACCGTTTACGATTCCTTCGGCCGGGTCAAAAAAATCTTCGGGAAACATCTTCCCGAGAAATACTTCGCCTCCATGAAGCTCCTGAACAGAGTCGTCCTCTGCGTCGATGGCAACGATCATCTCATCCTGGCCTTCAGGTTCAACCCTATCGTCAGAAAGTACGACAGCAATGGCGAACTACTCTTTGAGCAGGAGCTTTCATGCAAGGAGATCCTGCAAAGAGCAAAGACCGAGAAGGATGCCTATCCGGAGCGTTTTACTCTGACCGACGATGGCAGGGTTAAAATCAGAGCTTTCACTTACTTCACATCCGTAGCATGCGACGCGAAAAACAACATCTATCTGAAATTTGGGCCAGAATCTTTGATCTTCCGGCTCGATAAGGAGGGATTACTCAATGAGAAACTCCTCCTGATCCACGGCGAAGACTCAATCGAAGACTTCGATTTCTGGGAGTCTTCCATCGTAGTCAGGGAAGGCTTCCTCTATTTTCCGAGGGAAAGGGAAGGAAGCGAGTCTTTCGGTTCCATCCTGAAATATAAACTTCATAAATAGCATAGGAGGTGTTCCATGAAACAACTGTTTTCACACATCATTCTTCTCACCATCGTCCTGACGCTCTCGGTTTCTCTCTGTGCTGCGGGGTCAGGGTGCAAGGCCAACTGCAGGAACGGAAGCTGCGAGGTCATGAACTGCGATAAGAATGCTGTCTGCAAATGCAACTTTCTGGGAAATCCCGTTTGCAAATGTTCCGAGAAAGGAGCCATCGAAGAGATCGGTGATGTTGCAGGGGATATTTTAAACCCCAGTAAGTAATTTCTGCGGGGGAGGGTGTGCTTCCTCATGTCCGACGCATCCTCCCCGCACTTCAAATCTTTCCTTGAGAGCCGCCAGCGTAATGCCTCCAATAACTGATGCGTTGCCAGCCACCACAAAAAGCATTTGGCTAAAAGAACCCTTTGCATTTATACTTAGTAGCAGTTTTATGAATCAAAAGTGCTTGAAGAAATTTTTGAATATTGACTGGCAATTCCGTTGGGGTCAACCATGTCTGTCAGGTCATCCGTTTTATTGATCCTGATCATCCTCTTGTATAATCTTGTCTGCACGGCACAGACTTCCGCCAGACAGGTCCAGGAAGCTTCCCTATCCGGTCAGGCATTGACCGTTCAGGTCTTTTCGGGCCAAGTAATCTCCGAAGAGGGGCTACCCGTCAGCGATGCCCTGATCATCTTCCTCGACTGTTCCTATGTTCCGGTGGATTCTGCCAGGACCGATGCGGGCGGAAACTTCCGCCTGGAAGCCAATGCCGGAAAGCTGTGCCTGATGAGAGTTCAGAAAGAGCGATACATCCCCTTCGACATCGAGAAAGAAGCTTTTCCTCCCCCTGGCGAGAAATGGAAGATCTCTCTGAGGAGAGCATCAAAAATTTCCGGAGAGATTCTCGATGGCGGCAGCTTTTCACCATTGAGAGGAGCTTTCATAAGGCTGATGAAGCCCGAGGATGAACGTGCAGATCAAACCATAGGCAGCGCGAAAACGGATGAGAGCGGAAGATATTCTTTCCAGAACATCGCTGCCGGGAAATATCTTCTGGAAGTCCAGAAGGAGGGCTACCTCTCATCCTCCGAAACCCTGTCCCTTCGTGGGGGCGAGCAAAAATCAGCAAATGTTTTCCTCTTCAAGAAAGGGTCTCTGAACGGAATCGTCTTTGATGACGAACGGAATCCCATTGAAAATGCATCCATCGAGTTGTCGAAGTCGCTTTCACCATTCTTCAGGGAAAAAGGGAAAACCTTTGATGGAGGAGAGTACATCACACGATCGGCAAAGGAGGGGAAATTTTCCATCGATGACATTCCGGCATACGGTGGCTACAGATTTTCCGTCTCAGCAGAAGGCTTTGCTCCGCGCATCGTCCAGAAGGAAATCCAGCCTGGCACCAATCTTCTGACTATCACGATGCAGAGAGCCTCCTGCATCTCGGGGAAAATGCGATGGGACAAAGAGAAGCTTCCCGGAGATTCAGAGATCGAGATCAAGCCTCACAGCGAAGAGATAGCACTGGGATGCAGGAACCTCTTCCAAAAAAGGCACCGCCCCGATCCTTCTGGCTCCTTTCGCATTGCGGATCTTCCTGCCGGAAGTTTTACTCTGACAATCAACTCTTCGGAATTCCTACCCGAAGTCTACGAAGTTCTGCATTTGAAGCCGGGAGAAGTGAGAGACCTCGGCGTCATCAAGCTTCGCGCCGGACTAAGAATTTCTGGAGGCGTGGAGAATGAAAAAGGTGAAAAGCTCAAGAAGGCCCGCATCAAGGCTTCGCTGAGCGGTTCTGGCGGCAGGCTCTATGCGAAGAGCGCGGAAACCGCGGATGATGGCTCCTTTTCAATCGATGGCCTCAAAGATGGGATCTACACTATCCACGCGGAAGCCAATGGTTACACAGAAGAGACAAGAAAGGGGATAAGAGCTGGCACCAGGAATCTTCTCTTCACTCTCGGCGCCTCCGGGAAGATACAGGGGATGGTCGCCGATGAGTTAGGGAAGCCTCTGGAGAGATTTTACATATTCCTCGAACCGGAAGGGAAAGATGCAATAAATGGGAAATATTACACCTTCTCTTCAGAGACTGGCAGTTATGAAATTGGAAATGTCGCCCCTGGCTTCTATTCGATCATCGCCGGCGCCATCGGATTCTCCGAAGATTCCATGAAGGGAGTGGAGATCTTCAATGGAGCGGATACGGAAGGGATCAATTTCTACCTGAAGAAGGGGGCAAAGATCGATGGTTACGTCTATGACAGGGAGCAGGGCCTCCCTCTTCCCGGAACGCATGTAACCGTTCCATTCAGAAGTGGTGGTGAAGCGCTCACGGCCATCACGGACCATTCGGGATATTTCACTCTCGACGGGGTCCCGCTTCAATTCATCTCTCTCGTGGTGGAACATCCAGACTATGCTCCTGCCGTCATCGATGGGATAGACCCAACGGGAAAGGAATCATCTTTCCCGCTCAAGATCAATCTCGAAGGAGGTGGAATGGTGGAAGGGTACGTCCTGGAGGCGGATGACTCTCCAGTCCATGGGGCCAGGCTATCCATTCAACATGGAAAGATCTCTCAGGATTCAATCTCCGACATGAGCGGATATTACCGCATCGAGCATGTTCCTTCAGGGACACACAGCATCGCCAAGATACTGCCACGAATGGACCTCTATTCCGATTACGAGTCTAGGGAGTTTACGATCAGGAACAACGATATCCTGAGGATCGATTTCAAATCGCTTACGGAGGCCTCGGGATATCTGACGAGAAGAGGCGTTCCCGTGGAGGGGGGAAGGGTTTCCTTCATCGAAGCTCCGGAGCAAAGCCAATTCGATCCCGGGAAGCTTTCCGCGAGGTCTTCCTATACTGATTCCACAGGCTTTTACAAAGTCAGGGGACTCAAAGACGGACGGTACACCGTCGTCATCGAGAATGCCGAGAAGAGATTCATAAAAGTCGTCGATATCCCCCGGGTCAAAGAGTTCCGAGAACCTTCCAAAAGACACCTATGTCAATGTCATGTCGCAGTACAGACCGATGTACAAAGCGCACGAGTATCCGGATATTGCAAGGAGAATAACCCGCAAGGAGTATGAAGATGCGATCCGCTGGGC
>JBFMGF010000030.1 GCA_040752675.1 Acidobacteriota bacterium | reverse complement strand
AAAACAGAGCAAGCCAAGCCAAAGAAAATCAGCATCAATTGAGCCGGAAACGGTGGGGGCATCGTAAAAGATGCCCCCTTTTCGTCTTTTTATAAGCTTGCCGCATGGCGCAAAGTAAAATATTATTATATCGACACCTTTTTATAAGGTAATTCAATGATCGATGCAAAGAATAAATTTCAGAGAGCGAATACACCATCCGAGATCGGTGTCCTTCCGCTGAGAAACAGTGTTCTGTTCCCCCACGCCATAATGCCCATATCCGTGGGAAGAAGAAAAACCCTGAATCTCATCGAGGATGCCGAAAGAGGCCCGAGGCTTATTGGAGTCGTCAGCCAGAGGGACCCTGCCATCGATGACCCCAACCCTTTCGATCTATACCGATATGGAACGATAGCCCGGATCATTAAAGTAGTCCGGCTGAGCGAGAGTAACATCAACTTGATCATCCAGGGCCTCGATAGGATCAAGGTCATCAAATTTGAGAGGACGGAACCCTATCTTGTTGCGCAGATCGAGAAGATGGAAGAGCGCTTCGAGAACACCCTTGAAATCCAGGCGCTCACGAGAAACCTTTACAACCAGTTTCAGAAGTTCCTTTCCATTACGACTAGCATTTCCGGGGAACATGGCGAGATGGTCCTCTCCTCGGGGATTGATAATCCATCGAGACTTGCGGACATGGCAGCTTCCGTTCTCAACATCTCAGTAGATGAAAAGATAGGTCTCCTCGAAAAAGCCGATCTTAAGAGCAGGATTACAAGGCTGACTGAGATCGTAACGAGAGAGATTGACCTCACCGAACTTGGCTCCAAGATACAGTCCCAGGTCATGGATGAAGTAGGGAGGACGCAGAAGCAGTTCTATCTGAGAGAGCAGATGAAGGCGATTCAGAAAGAGCTGGGAGAAGAAGATGAGAGGACCCAGGAGATCACGGAGCTGAAGAAGAAGATTGAAGAAGCGAGAATGCCTGCCGACGTGAAGTCGGTTGCAGAAAAGGAGCTTGATCGGCTTGCCAAGATGCCCCCGCATGCGGCGGAATACACTGTTTCCAGAACGTATCTCGACTGGCTCATCACCCTGCCATGGTCCATCTATACCGAGGATAAGATAGAGATCAAGGACGCGAGGACCATCCTCGACGAAGACCATTACAACCTCAAGGACGTCAAGGAAAGGATCCTGGAATATCTGGCCGTCAGGCACATCAGGAGCGAACTAAAGGGCCCGATCTTGTGCTTCGTCGGGCCTCCTGGCGTTGGGAAGACCTCGCTCGGACGTTCCATTGCGAGAGCCATGGGGAGGAAGTTCACAAGGATTTCGCTCGGGGGCATCAGGGACGAGGCGGAAATCAGAGGACACAGGAGAACTTACATCGGCTCGCTTCCAGGCCGGATCATCCAGGGAATCAGGCGGGCGGGCACGAGAAACCCCGTCTTCATGCTCGATGAGATTGACAAGGTCGGAACGGACTTCAGGGGGGATCCCTCGTCCGCCCTTCTCGAAGTCCTGGACCCGGAACAGAACTTCTCTTTCTCCGACCACTATCTGGAAGTACCTTTCGACCTCTCTCAGGTCTTCTTCATCACGACCGCAAACATCCTCGACACGATCCCGCCTGCCCTGAAGGACAGGATGGAAATCCTCCGTCTCCCGGGATACTCCGAAGAGGAGAAGCTTGAGATTGCAAAACGGCATCTCATCCCCAGGCAGCTCAAAGAGCATGGCCTGACACCTGATGTTCTAGAGTTCACCGATGACGCCATAATGAAGATGATCCTCGAATACACGAGGGAGGCTGGTATGAGGAACCTCGAGCGGCAGATCGCAACTGTTTGCAGGAAAGTGGCCTGCCAGCTCGTGGAGCAGGGGAAAGTGAAAGAAGCCGAGATCGAAGAAGCAACTGTGGAAGGGAAGAAAGATCAGGAAGCGGGAGAAAAGCCGGAGGATGCAAAGAAGATCATCAAAACTTTCGATACGGAGAAGGTGGTCATCGACGCAGAACGTCTCGTCCAGTATATCGGGCCGATGAAATTCTTCAGGGAGGTCGCTGAGAGAACCGACCGCTCCGGCGTTTCTATCGGTCTTGCCTGGACTTCGACGGGTGGTGAGATCCTCTTCATTGAATCGACCAAAATGCGGGGAAAAGGGAGCCTTAACATCACGGGTCATCTTGGTGATGTGATGAAGGAATCCGCCCAGGCCGCGCTCAGTTTCATCAAATCGAGCTCGCAGATGCTTGGCATCGAGGAGAGGGTCTTTGAAAAACACGATTTTCACATCCACGTTCCCTCGGGAGCCATTCCGAAGGATGGCCCATCGGCAGGAGTTGCCATCTTCGTCTCGTTGACCTCTCTCCTCCTCAACAGACCCGTCCCCTCCAACATAGCCATGACGGGGGAGATCACGCTGCGCGGGAAGGTGCTTCCGGTCGGTGGCATTAAGGAGAAAGTTCTTGCGGCAAAGCAGGCTGGAATCACCGAGGTTATCATACCAGATAAGAATGAGAACGATCTCCAGGATCTGAGCGAAACGGCGAGGAAGGCGCTGAAGTTCCACATGGTTCGGGAGATAGGAGACATTCTGAAGATCATCTTTGGAATCGATGAGTTTAATCAAAAAGGGAAAAAGTAGTTTCTGATAAAATTGTCCTCCTCTTATTCATGAGGGGGATTCTTCTTAATGGAGAAAAGGGATAAATACCGGGAGACTCTGAAAGCCGCATCCGACAGGATTATAATCGCGCAGAAACCGGTCCGTATCCTCTCCTCCATTGCCTGGCCCGGCTGGATCAAAAAGAAATTTCTGGCAAGTATGGGAAGAGAGCTTCCCGTCTACGATTATCCTCCTCTTAAGTTCAACCCCTCAAAAAAGATAGAAGAATTTCAGGAAATCATGGCTATGCTCGATCCGCGCGATGATCTCATGCGCATCCTCTATGACACCTGCCAGCAGTATATCGAGGTCATCGAGATGGTTGCAGCAAGAGGGACTAGGAAGTTCTACGAGATATCCAGGGGGCTGTACGGCTCCCCATCCGACAGTTTCCTCGACAACAGAACGACCAATCTGGAACTGGCCCGGCATCTTGATTGTGTTCTGGATGTGGAGACCGATGAGCGAATAGGGCCGCCCATGAAGAACGATATCTCTGCGGAGCGGGCCGTGCGGATCCTGAACAAAAGGTTTCGAAGGTACTTTCCCAGGGAAGAGATAAGAGTGGTCCTCAGCCGTGACATCACATCGGAAGCCTCTGCCGGAGCAAAGAAGCTGAAGCTCAAGAAGGGAAGGATGTTCAACATGAGGACACTCCAGTACCTTGAACATCATGAAGGCTACATCCACATCGGCACGACCATCAACGGCGAGAAGCAAACGCTTCTGAAGTTCCTTTCGAAGGCGACCCCACGCTCCGTCAAATACAACGAAGGTCTGGCCGTCTTTGAGGAGTGGGTGAGCAAGAAGCTAACGGTCGGCAGGCTCCAGAAGTTGAAGGACCGAACAATAGGAATTCACATGGCGGAGGAAGGGGCCGATTTCGTCGATCTCTACCAGCATTTCCTGACGAAGGGAAACTATAACGAACATGAAGCCTTCGATTTGTGCCGGAGGGTATTCCGGGGCGGCGATGTCCATGGGCGATACCCGTTCACGAAGGATTGCAGCTACCTTGAATATTTTTTAAGGATATATAATTTTATAAGGGTCGCGCTGAAGCTGAACATCTTCCACTATATCGATTTTCTCTTTGCGGGGAAGGTGACGATCGAAGACCTACCGATCCTCTACAGGCATTACGAGAGCGGGGAGATCTCTTTTCCATATTATCTTCCTCCATGGGTTCGTGATAAGAGGTGGCTGGCAAGTCACATGAGCATCTCATCGTTCCTGAATTTAGTTGATCTGAGCGCTGTGGAGAAGTATTACGAAGAACATTTCAGGATCCACGGTGTCTCGTGAAGGAGTGAGGGGATGAGGATAGGATTCCTTGGTGACATCCATGGGAACATCGTCGCCCTGGAGAGGTGCTATGGGATTCTAAAAGACGAAGGGTGCGAAAATATCTACCATCTGGGAGATCTGGTAGGATACGGTCCGTTCCCCAACGAGTGCGTGGAGTTCATCAGGCTTGTTCAGATGGAGGGAGTCAGAGGAAATTACGACGAGAACGCCGCTTACAAAAGCGAGGACTGCGGATGCGATTTTGGAGACGACACGGAATTTGATCTCTACCATAGAACATATTTATGGACGAGAGACCGGGTCAGCCACGCGGCAAGGAGCCTCCTCATCGATCTTCCCTTTGACATAAATTTCAAAGCGGGGAAGCAAACCTATTCTCTCTTCCATGCAAACCCTTTTGACATCTACACATCCATCTGGGAGTCCCGCGGCGATGATTTCATGAGAGATATGGCAAGGTACACGGGAGCCGATGTGAACGTTTTTGCCCACACGCACGTTCCCTTCCACAAAAACATCGATGGGATTCATTTCATCAACGTGGGAAGTGTAGGGAATCCTAAGGATGGAAACCCGAGAGCCTCCTGCGTCATCCTGGACGCTGACGCCAACGTCAGGGTCAGGATCTTGAGAGTGGAATACGACATCGAGAAGGTTGCCGAGGCCATCAGAAAGTCGCCTCTTCCTTCCGAGATCGCCGACCGCCTCCTCATCGGCAAATAGTCAAGCAAAGAATTTTGTATTGACTTATCTTTGTATTCACAGTATATAATTAATGAATAATCGATAAAAGAAAGGGGGAAGTATGTCTAAAAACAAAGTGCGCGAATGTTTGTTCATCATGTTCTCTGTTTCGTTTTTGTTTAAGGCATCGTTCTTATTTTCCCAGGAGATGAAATTCGTTGACGTCACGAACGATGTCGGCATCGGCGTCCATGGAGCCGGGTCAGTGACGTGGGGCGATTTCAATAACGACGGCTATGAAGACCTACTGATCGGCTGCGGCGACTTGTACATTAATTCCGGTCCACCAGATTTCACCTTTTCGAAGCATACGACATTCACGGGTGGCAACGGCGGCCACTGGGGAGATATCGACAACGACGGAGACCTCGATTTCTTCTGCACGAGCGGTACGAATGCTCTCTGGATCAACAACGGCGACGGGACATTCTCTAACCAGACGGACAGCTCCGGCCTGAAGAATAGGGGATGCTCGGCTTACGATGGCGATTGCGGCTGCACGAGTGCCAACCCATGGTGTCCATGGAACTCATGGCCCTTCACGGCATCCGCCTGGGGCGATTACGATGCAGACGGCTACATTGATCTCTACATCGGAAACTATGAGACCTGGGATGGCAGCACTCTCTATTGCTGGCCTGATTTCTTCTATAAAAACAATGGAAACAAGACGTTTACCGATGTTTCCTGGACGAGCGGAGTTCGCGATGCTGACGGTGATGGAACGCAGGACGAAAAGCCTAATGAAGTAGATCGGCGATGCGTGAGAGGAGTGACCTGGGGCGATTATAACAACGACAACCTGAACGACATCTATATTTCAAACTATAGAATCATGCCCAATACGCTCTGGGAAAATCAGGGGAGCGGAAAGTTCAAGAATGTAGCGGATTCGAAGGGATGTGCTAAAGCCGATAATGTAGGTGATGAAGGACATACACTCGGTTCGGATTGGGGCGACATGGATAATGACGGCGACATCGACCTCTACGAAGCTGATCTTGCCCACGAGATTTACTGGCTATTCTTAGGGCACGATGCTTCTGCTTTGTACAGGAACAACGGCCCTCCTGATTATAATTTCACGAATATCCGCCCGAACACCGGTATGGAGCAGATGTCGACCTCAAGAAACGACTGGACAGAGACATCTCCTACCTGGGGAGATGCAGACAATGATGGCGATATCGATATCTATGTGACGCAGATTTATATGTACTCCAGCTATTACTCCAAAATGTACCGCAACAACGGGATAGGTGGTGATGGATACCAGAAGTTCACGGACATGACGAATTACTATGGTGACTGCCCATCGGACCCGAAACAACCACCGGCAGCCGGAGCGAATTGCATGAAGCTATGGTATTCAAGCACGGCGGCCTGGGCAGATTATGACAATGACGGCGATCTGGATCTGGCTGCAGGGGGAAATAATTACTGGGTGGAATGCAGTGACAGTGATGGAGACGGGACAGGAGAGTGCCAGTACATCAACACTCCAGAGCCGGAGAAGCCTGACTGCAACACGGCCGATGCCAACACGTGGTGCCAGCCTTCTTATTTCCATCTTTTCAAGAATGTTACAGCAAATAGCAACCACTGGCTCGAGCTAAATTTGCTTGGGACCACATACAACAATCGGGCAGCCATCGGCGCGAGAGTCAAAGCGACTGTGGGAAGCACTGCGATGATGAGAGAGGTCTCCGGGGGAACAGGCTATCATTCCACTCAGAACTCCATGAGAATCCATTTTGGGTTGGGATCATCCACCGTGGTTAATCAACTCGAGATTCGCTGGCCGGATGGGACGACGAAGATCCTCTCCAATGTCAATGCTGATCAGATCATGACCGTTTGTGACCAGGAAACGATTTCAGGGCTCAGGTTCTCAAGTGATAAGTCAACTATCACATGGGATCCGGTTTCCGGTGCAGAATCCTATGATATCGTGAAAGGCGATCTGAACTCCCTGCGTTCGAGCCATGGCGATTTTTCTTCCTCGCTGACTGGATGTGTCGAGAATGACAGCGCGGACACGCAGACTTTTGATGACAGCCAGCCTCCTGCAGGTGAAGGATTCTATTACCTGGCAAGGTTTGAACATTCTGGCGGCAAAAAGAGCACCTATGATGTTTGCTCGACCTATCAGAAGGGAGCCCGAGACGCTGAAATAAATGCATCGACTAACAAGTGTGAATAGAAGAAAAAGTCTTGACTTTGAAAGATGTAGGTGTATACTTTAGGCGATTTTGAGGTTGCTGTATTGATTCGTTAGGTCCGTAAGCCACAGAGACTTTTCTTTGTGGCTTTTTTTTAAGAAGAACCGCAGGCTGGTAGTAAGTGCGGGTGAGATTTTCAGGAAAGGAGGTTTAGCAGTTGCCTAAAGGAAAGATCAAGTGGTTCAATAACACAAAAGGTTATGGCTTTATTGAGAGAGAGGATGGACCGGATGTTTTCGTCCATTACTCCGCAATACAGTCGGAAGGGTACAAAACGCTTGACAAGGGGGAAGAAGTAGAGTTCGAAATCAAGGAAGGACCTCGGGGGCCCCACGCCGAAAGAGTCATGAAACTGTAAATCCTGTACCTGAATTTGAAGATCCCAGCGGGACGCAAACCCGCTGGGTTTTTTATTTTTCCCGGCTTTATTTTTTCCCGGCTTTATCTTTGTTCCTTTTCTTGAATGCTTCCCATTTTTCGAGCCTCTCTCTGATCAGCTTCTCGAATCCTCTTGCCGTCGGCGTATAGTACTTCCTTGATCTGAGTTTCTCCGGGAGACAATCCATATCGGTCATGGCATCCTCGAAATCGTGGGCGTATTTATACCCCTCCCCATACTTCAACGCTTTCATAAGTCCGGTCGGAGCATTCCTCAGATGCAGAGGAACGGGGAAGACCTCGCCTTTTCGGATGTCGTCGGTCACTTTTCCATAGGCTTCATAGAGGGAGTTGCTCTTGGGAGCCATTGCGAGATAGACGGCTGCCTCGGCGAGGGCGAGATCACCTTCCGGTATCCCGAGGAAATGGATGGCCTCCTTGGCGGCGATGGCGACTTGGAGGGCCTGAGGATCAGCTACTCCTACGTCCTCACTGGCAAACCTCACCATACGCCTTGCTATGTAGAGGGGGTCTTCTCCGGATTGCAACATCCTCGCAAGCCAGTAGAGCGCAGCGTCGGGATCTGAATTCCTGAGCGATTTATGGAGAGCAGATATGAGGTTGTAGTGTTCTTCACCATCCTTGTCGTAATAGAGCGACGTCTTTTGAAGAGCGTCTATGATCATCTCCCGTGCGATCTTTCTTCTTCCTGCTTCACCCGGTTGAGCATTCGCGCAGACGAACTCGAGGATGTTGAGGGCAAAGCGCGCGTCTCCTTGCGAAAGGATGGCGATCTCTTTCAGCAGAGTGTCTTCAATGGAAACGTTAAGCCGCATCAAACCTCTCTCATCGGTCAGCGCCTTCTTCAGAATCTTCTCTATCATCTCTTGGGAGAGAGGCCTCAGGACGTATACCTTTGAGCGGGAGAGGAGGGGAGCGATCACTTCGAAGGATGGATTCTCGGTAGTCGCTCCGATGAGGATGATGATCCCTTTTTCAACGTATGGCAGGAATGCATCTTGCTGGGCTTTGTTAAACCGGTGAATCTCATCTATGAAGAGGATGGTCTTCTGACCGAACATCTTCCTGTGCTCTTCCGCCTGAGCCATGACCTCTTTGACCTCTTTGATCCCCGCGAGGACGGCACTGAAAGGGATGAACTTTGCCTTCGTGTGATGTGCGATGATGTGTGCGAGAGTCGTCTTGCCTGAGCCTGGTGGTCCCCAGAGGATTATGGAGCGCAACTCGTCTTTTTCGATGGCGCGCCGGAGGAGCTTTCCCTCGCCAACTATGTCGTCCTGACCCAGGAACTCATCGAAGTCCATGGGCCTCATCCTGTCCGCTAACGGCGCAGACGCGGTTACTCTTTTCTCTTGATTCTTCTCCATTGAGATTTGATCAATAACTTTCTGCGTTAATCTATCTTCTCCCGGTTTTTGAATAATATACCACAGGATTCCATTTCCCGAATAGATAAGGTATCCTGCTTTGGATGTCAGGCATGATGCCTGGAGGGTCATACAGGGGAGAAAGGGGCTTCGTCGAGGATGCGGCGGACAGTGCTGGCGATTTCCATTATGGAATAAGGCTTCTGGATAAATTCTTTCACGCCGAGTTCGAGGAGCTCTGCCTTCCTGGGGAATTCCAGATACCCACTGGCGATCACGATTCTGGCATGAGGGCGAATGGATTTCAGCTTCATGGCGACGATGTCTCCCGCCATCCCTGGCAGACCGATATCTAGGATGACAAGGTCGATGAGATCGGCCTTCTCCCGGAAAAGTTCGATTGCCTCAAAACCATCGGTGGCCTGGAGGATCTCGTAGCCCAGCACCATGAATGTCTCCTTCAAGAGCTGCCGCAGCGCCTCCTCATCTTCCACGATGAGGAGCTTCTCGGTTCCTCCCTTTATTTCGCCGAGCTTCTCATTGAATTCCATCTTTTCGGCGGTGACCTGCGCCATGGGGAAATAGAGGGAAAAAGTGGTTCCTCATCGGAACCACGCTTGGCGGCTTCAAGGGACATGTCGATGTATCTGGTCGAACGCTCATTAGGGTTCGTGCTCTTAAGGATATCCAGAGACCCTACGATGATTCCCGGAATGTTGTTGAAGTCATGGGCGATCCCACCCGCCAGTTGACCAAGGCTTTCCATCTTCTGCGATTGGATCAGTTGAAGCTCGAGCGCCTTTTCCTTGCTCTGGTCCAGGATGGTCCCCATGATGGCGGGTTTTCCACGGTAGATTATGGTGCTGCCAAGGATCCGGACCGGTATGATCTCTCCGTTCTTCCTGACGGCTCTGGCTTCATATTCGGCAACCTGGACCTGGCCTTTCAAGCGTTCTTCGATCTTCTTTTGCACGAGGATCTTATTTTCCGGATGTGCAAGATCAAGCGGTCCCATCCTGTCGATGAGTTCCTCATAATCGTAACCCATAATCTCGCAGAAGCGCTTGTTGACGAACTTGAAGATCCCATCCTGATGAATATAAACTCCTGCTAGCGACCCTTCCACAACTCTCCGGTATTTTTCTTCCGATTCGGCTAGGATCTGTTCCATCCTCTTTCTCTCGGTGATATCGCGGAACACCTGAATGGTTCCGACGAAGAGAGCCACCATGATTAGCAGGAGGAGGAGAGTGAATTCACCGAAGAAGTTGCGGGCAGAGGAGACCGCGCTGCTGGAAGAGGTGTTCATCACGATGATCCAGCGGGGGTTCTGGAACTCTATCGGGAGAAAAGCAGCCAGCATCTGATATTCCCTGTTGCCGGACAGGTCCTCGCGTCACGGAAATTAATGTGGGCTGCCTTCCTCTCCGCCGCTGGCGATGATGGCGCCGATGACGGCTGCCGAGCCAACAAGGATGGTGGCAATCCCTTTACCGCTTTTCCAGAAAGCCTTTCCGCCTTTCCGTTCGAGAACCTTTGCAATTCCTGAAGATTCTTTCTTCAGAGCTGGAATCTGGGGTTTCTCCTTTCCTGCCCACCATTCCTGCGGCTGTTCCTCGAAGGAGCTAATGGCAAAGGAGAGCGATAGTTTGCTATCGGGAGCAACGTTGATCACCTGTGTCGATACGAAAAGACCTTCTGGTGTCTCGACGGCGACATCGTAATAACCGTAGGGAAGATGGGTCAGCGCATAAGACCCCGATTCATCCGTCGGCGCGCTGTTGTAAAGTTTCCCCGATTCGATGTGGTAAGCTCTGACGGTAGCGCCCATTATGGCTGTCTTTCCATCTGACCGGAAGACCTTTCCGCGTAGTTCCGACCCGGCTTCCTTGGAAAAAGAGAGGGAAGGTAATACAAGAAGTGACAGCGAAAGACAAAAGCAGATCAATTTTTTAAGCAATACCATTTTCATCTTTCTCATTTAAAGCCCCTTTTTATGAAGGGTTCTTGACAGTAAGTCTATGTCTAAGTAAAATTAAAACTTAAAATCATTTCCTATCATAACAAAAAATTTTTTAATGTAAAGACTTTTTTCCTTAAGGTTGTTGCTCAATTCGCTTTTTCAGAGAAGGGGACCTCAGTCATCTTTCCCTGGGAGTCATCAAGAATCTTTCTAACAGCTAAAGCGACTTCCTTGAGTGTATAAGGTTTCTGAATGAATTCTTTCACCCCGAGCTGCTTGAGTTGATTCCTCTTAGGAATTTCCAGATAGCCGCTGGCAATCATGACATGGACCTCTGGATCAATCTCTTTCAATTTTGAAAAGATGATATCCCCTGTCATTCCCGGCATTCCAATATCAAGAATGATAAGGTCAATGGAAAGAAATCTATCTTTAAATATGGCAAGCGCTTCGAATCCATTGGATGCCTCAATCACTTCGTAACCCAGCGAGAGGAGCTCTTCCTTCAGGATTTCCCGAAGAAATTCTTCATCTTCCACAACTAGAATTCTCTCATGACCCCCTTTTATTTTCGTTTCCTCCTCTGTCATGACGATCTCTGCAGGCAAGGAAACAACGGGAAGGTAGATAGTAAAGGTTGTCCCCCGACCTCGGGAACTTGTTACATCGATGAAACCTTTATGGTTTTTAATGATGCCATGAACGATGGAGAGGCCCAGGCCTGTTCCTTTCCCTTTTTCTTTCGTTGTAAAGAAGGGATCAAAAATGTGTTCTTGAATCCATTCATCCATTCCAATACCTGTATCTGAGATATGAAGGGCACAGAAGTTCTTATCCTCCATAGCAGGAAGTTTCTGTTTCAAGTCTCCTGCCTTAGCTTTTTCAAGTATGATTTTGATGGTTCCACCTGAAGGCATGGCATCCCTTGCATTCATGCAGATATTGAGCAATGCCTGGAGGAACTGTTCCTTATTTCCCAGAATGAAGGTATTGGAATCGTCAATATTTTTCTCTATGGTAATATTTCTTTCAATTGTGTGTTCAAGGATACTGATGGTTTCATCAATGACCATGGGAAGCGAAAGAGGAATGAGCTTCACTTCCTCATTTCTTGAGAAGAGAAGAAGCCGTTTCACAATTTCCGAACCTCTTTCAGTGGCATTCTTTGCCATCGCAATGATCTTTTTGCAGTCTTCGGGAAATGCCTTATTCTGAAAGATCTCCAGTGAGCCAGAGATAATACCAAGGATATTATTGAAGTCATGGGCAATCCCCCCTGCCAGTTGCCCTAAACTTTCCATTTTCTGCGCTCTCATCAATTGAAGCTCAAGAAGCTTTTCCTTGCTGAGATCAAGCATGGTCCCTATGATGGCCGGTCTTCCTCTGTAGGTTGCTATACTGCCAAGAACTTTGATGAGTAATATTTCTCCATTTTTTTTGATGGCTCTTAGCTCATATTCGGCAGTTTTGATGAGACCATTCAGCCGATCCTCAATCTTTTTTTGAACAATCTTTCTATCAGCAGGGAGGGTAAGATCAATCGGACCAAGTTTATCAACAACCTCATCATAGGAATAGCCCAATAAATCACAAAAGCGTTTATTGACAAATCTAAAGAAACCATCCTGAATAATGTAAACACCCAACAGGGATTCTTCCACAGCCGCTCTATATTTTTCTTCGGATTCCAGCAAGGCCTGCTCCCCCTGTTTGCGTTCGACGACACGCCCGAGCTGAATGCCGATTTGAGCCATAACTTCAAGCAATGACTCATCAGGCTCCACGGCTTCCTCGGAGAAGAACTCAAGAACAGCCACAACATCAGTGCGCACCATGACGGGGAAGGCGAATCCGGCTTTGACTCCGATGTCCTTTGCCAACTGGGCTCTTGGAAAATTCGAATCTTGTGTCACATCGATAATCCATGATGGCTTCCTGCTGGCCAGAACCCGACCCGGCAATCCAACTCCTGGAGGAAATCGCATATCCATGGTGACTTTGCAGAGAGTTTCGAAGCGCTCAGGGTTATCCAGGTGCCACAGTTTTGTTGAAACCAGCTCACCCGAAGAATCAGCGCTATGCATAAAAACATGTCCGATCGGCCATCCAGTATAGACGCAGACTTTATCAAGAGTCGTCTGCATCGCCTCTTCGATCGTTGATGCCATATTAGAAGCAACAGCTATCTCCTGGAGTAATTGCACAATGGTTGCCTTTTGCTGAAGCGCCCGTTCTGCTTTAACGCGCTCGGTGATATCATGGGCAACATGAACGGCTCCGACGATCTGACCTTCTTCTCCATAAAAGGGAGACACGCTTATTATGAAATCGCCTCCGAGACGCTTTTCATGGATTTCGGCTTGATGTTGCCTGCCATCCTTAAGCATTTGTTCATAGGGGCAATTTGATGGTGGCTCCTTCGTCCCATGGAAGAGTTCATAACATGACAAGTCAATCGCATCTTTATAGTTCAGGCCCAGGCGATCAGCCATGGCTTTGTTGATTCTCTTGATCTTGTGGTTCTTATCAAGGATAGCGACGAGATCATTGACCGCGTCAAAAGTCTCTTCCCATTCCTTCTTTGCTGTGCTTATCTTTTCCTCTATTTCCTTTCGATTCAATGCTTCCACAATGGCGATGGAAAGAACCTCGATCGCCTCCTGGTCGGCCAGGTCATAGCCTGATTCTTTGTTTGCCAGGCCGATCATGCCGATTGTCTTACCGGCATGTTTTAATGGAACACCGAGGAAAGAGCTTATCGATGAATGTCCTTCGGGAGTTCCGATCCAATCAGGATGGGAATATGGATCGTTGACGATTCTCGATGCTCCTTCCCTGAGCGTTGATCGATCAATGCCACGAATTTCCATATTCTTGATCAACTTCGTAGCTTTCGACCCTGGTATCTTGCAGGCCACCCATCCTGGATTACTGATTGCAATGGTATCGAAAAGACCAGCCTGATTCAATTCTCCTATATAACCGAATTTGCTCCCGGTTAGTTTTTCGGCGACGGTAAGACATGCCTTACCCAGCTCCTCTTTCGTCTTGCAGGTCAGCATTTCTCTAAAGATCGTGTTGATGGCATTCAAAAGAACGCTTTGCCTTAGGAGCTTCTCCTCTTCCCGCTTGGATTCGGTGATGTCCTTACTGGTTGCTATAAAATGCATTGTATTCCCTATACCCTCACCAACAAAAACAAAGACAGGAACTTCTCAATTTCAATATAATTCTCGATAAGAAAAATTCAAGGTAAGATGCAAGTTTTTACTATTTGTTGTACAAGGTGATTTTTTGCTTGCTTTTTATTATCCATAGTGATAATCTAAAACACGCAAGTCGATATCACATGAAGGAAGTGGCCCAGGGTACGATAGCTTGCTGTGGCAAGAAAATATGTAATCGGGATTTTTCCTATAGATTCTTAGTAATGAGTTTAAAATCTTATTTTCAGGAGAAGCTGAGCAGTATTGGATAGAAATTGGGGGTGCTAGCATTA
>JBFMGF010000029.1 GCA_040752675.1 Acidobacteriota bacterium | reverse complement strand
TCCTTTGCATATCAAAAGAAGCTCCATCCCAAAAACGAAGCCCATTCAGGTCAAAAGACAACCCATAAGATCTTTCTTATTATAAGATAAAAATGAAATCTTTATGCTTTGGAATATCTTTTTGGCCCTGCATCGATGACTTCCTGAGGGCAGCCGCTTGCAAAGAGCTTAAAGTTCTCGATGAATCGAGCTGCAAGAGCATCGTATTTCTTCCAGTACTCGTTCTTATCTCCCCAGGAATTCGCTGGTTCGAGCACATCGTCGGGCACATCCGGGCATGTCAGTGGAACCTCAAAGCCGAAGAGCTTGTCCTTTCTGTACTTCACGCCATCAAGTTTCCCTTCAAGAGCTGCATTGAGAAGGTTTCTCGTATGGCGAATACTGATTCTCTTCCCAACCCCGAACTTTCCACCGACCCAGCCGGTGTTGACCAGCCAGCATTTCGCTCCGTGCTGGATCATACGCTGTTTAAGCATGGCAGCGTATTCGAAGGGATGCTTGACCATGAAGGGGGCGCCAAAACAGGCGCTGAATGTGATCTCAGGCTCGATGCCGAGCCCGATTTCGGTTCCCGCAATCTTCGAGGTGTAACCACTGATGAAGTGATACTGAGTCTGCTCTGACGTCAGCCTGGCAATGGGAGGCATGACGCCTGAAGCATCGCAGGTAAGAAAGATAATATTCTTGGGATGTGTGCGAACCATCTTCTCCGGAACTACGTTCGGGATAAATTCCAGCGGGTAAGAGGCGCGCGTGTTCTCGGTGATGATGTCGTCATCCAGATCGATTCTTCGCGTCACCGGATCGTAGACGACGTTCTCCAGGATGGAACCAAACCGTTTGATCGCTGCGTATATCTGAGGCTCATGCTCGGCTGAGAGGCGGATGACCTTGGCATAGCAACCAGCCTCGAAGTTAAAGACGCCGTTTGCGCTCCAGCCATGCTCGTCATCGCCGATGAGTCTCCTCCTTGGATCCGCGGAAAGAGTCGTCTTGCCCGTGCCGCTAAGTCCGAAGAATAGCGCGACGTCCCCTCTTGTTCCCACATTTGCGGAGCAGTGCATAGGCAGGACATCGTTGAACGGCAGCAGGTAGTTTAACAGCGTAAAAATCGTCTTTTTGATCTCTCCGCCATACAGTGTATTCGCGATGATGGCAAGCCGCTGGGCGAAGTTGATGATGATGGCTGTCTCCGTCCTGGTGCCATCGATTATCGGGCTCACCTTGAAACCGGGAACTGCAATGATTGTGAATTCAGGGACGTGTCGTTTGAGTTCGTCCTGATTGCTTGTCGTGATGAACATGTTGCGGGAGAAGAGACTGTGCCATGCCTTTTCCGTGATGATGCGGATCTTCATTCTGTAGTCGGGATCGGCACCCGCATAGCAGTCCTGGACGAAGAACTCCTCATCCTGGGCGAAGGCATGGACGCGCGCCAGGAGGGCGTTGAATTTCTCGTTGCTGAACGGGCGGTTGTACTGCCCCCACCAGATCTCGCTCTCCGAACTTTCTTCAAGGACGACGAACTTATCGGCAGCCGCTCTGGCCGTGTGCTTTCCGGTATGGACGAGGACGGGGCCTTCATGCATGACATGCCCCTCATTGCGGAATACGATCTCTTCGTAGAGAGCCGGAGCTGGAAGGTTCCAGAAGATCCTCTCCAGATGGATCAGTCCGTGGTTCTCCAGGCCATAATCTGAAGCCAGTTCCTTTGCCTGTTTAGTCGCCGGCGTATCGAATTCCAAGTATTTGCTCATGACCAATCCCTCACTAACTTGCGATTACCTATATAGAGTTCATTAGGAGAATTTAGATCCAGAGCCCACTTTATCCTTTCGATCCCTTCGGTGATCTCCTTTATGGAGCCGCAGAAGCTCAACCTCAAGAATCCTTCCATGCCGAACTCCACTCCCGGGACGACGGCAACGAGGACCTTGCTCAGGAGAAATTCCGCCAGTTTGGTGGAATCCATCCCATAAGAGCGGAAGTCCGCGAAACAGTAAAAAGTTCCATCGGGCTTCGTGACCTTGACTCCATTGAAAGAATTAAGGTGTTCCATCATGACGTTGCGATTGTTCTCGAGTGTGACCTTCAAACTCTCAACGCTTGACTGCACTCCCATGAGCGCTCCCACTGCCGCCTTCTGGAGCACAACGGATGGTCCCGATGTCTGATGCCCTTGGATGTTAGTCATGACCTCGATCAGGTTCTTGTTGGCAACAGCCCAGCCGATTCTGAAACCTGTCATGGCGTATTGTTTTGAAACTCCATTCACAACTATGAGCTTAGAGCTCTCACCCAGGTTCTTGGCATATTTGTAACAGTTGATCGGTTTTCGATTGTCGAAGATCAACCTGTGATATATATCATCCATAATGAGATAGAGATTACGCTTCTCACAGAACTCCACGATCTCGGCGATGAACTCTTCCGAGTACATGGCCCCTGTTGGATTGTTAGGGCTGTTGATGATGACGACCTTCGTGTAGGAACCAACCTTCTGTTCGATGTCCTTTAGCCTCGGGTAGAACGTTCCGTCCTCCGAATAGACAGGAACCGGGATCGCTCCGATCAATTTGGCCATCTCAGGATAGCTCACCCAATAGGGCGCCGGAAACATAACTTCTTCCTGTGGATTCAGGATCGCCTGAAGGGCCACCATGATAGACTGTTTTGCTCCCTGGGACGCGATGATGTTCTCCGGCTCCACGAGGCGATTGTAATTCTCTTCTGTGTATCGAATGATCGCCTGTTTCAGAGCTGGAATCCCATCGGCAGGCGTGTATCGGACCTCTCCAGTGTTGAGGTTTCCCGCAGCGGCTATGATGGCATCCATAGGAGCCTTGCTCTTCGGCTCTCCCGCACCAAGATGAATGACAGGGTCTCCTTTATCACGAAGGATGGCCGCCTTTTCATTCAACTTGAGAGTGGCCGATGTTCTGATGGTTCGTGCAATTTGACTTATACTCATATCTCATCCCTCAAGTTTAGACGCCTACTTTATTGATCTGACTTCAGATGATAGCCAGAGTTCCGATGCGTTTCAAGAAAGCCTTGGGCACTATGATTGGTCCTGCTTCCAACATAGTTCCGCTTATTTTAGCTTCTATACCGCCTTTTAGCAAGTAACCTTTTTCACAAGTATTTTTGCACGATTTTTTGCCTTGCCAGCGATATGAGTCATTTCATGTTCGCAGATAGGAGGCGCCGTTCAGGTCAATGATGGAACCGGTCATGTAGTCTGGTGCATCGGAAGCCAGAAAGATAACCACTCTTGCAACCTCTTCTGGCTTTGCCACCCGTCCGAAGGGATTCTCGCGGCGTATTGCCTCTCCTTCCTCGCTGGCAAGGATGCGCGCGACTCTTTCCGTTTCCACGAATCCAGGTGCAACGACGAAAACAAAGACGTTGTGAGGAGCCAGAGCCTTGGCCAGGGATTGACTCATAGCATTGAGTCCTGCCTTGCTCGCCCCGTAGGCTGGAGCAAGCGGTTCTCCGCGAAAAGCCCCGCGCGAGGAGATGTTCACGATGCGACCACTCATCTGCTTTATCATATGCTCCACGGCACAGAAGGTGAGATTGGCGGGACCGAGGAGATTCGTTCCGATGGTTAGATTCCAGGCTTCCTGCCATTCCTGATAGCCGATCCTGGATATGGGATGACGATCGTAGACACCTGCATTGTTGACCAGGACGTCAATCCTCCCCGCCTCGCGGACTACCATATCGATCAACCTCTTTACATCCTCCGGATCTATCAGGTCCGCCTGCGCGATAAGATGCTGGCCGCCGGCCATGGATGCCAGCGTTTCCTCCGCTTTCTGTCTGTCCCCGCGATAATGGACGATTACCCGGGCCCCACATTCCGAGAATGCTCGCGCGATGGCTCTACCGATCCCACTAGAGGCTCCCGTTACAAGAACTACCTTGTTCGAAAGATTCATTCTTGCCTCTCAGGAAAATGAACTATTTTGTTTTTTCGATGACTATCTCTCTTTCCCCGGTCTTCAGGAGATTGAAGCAGAGAATCTTGAATCTCTCAAAAAGCTTCATGAGATCCCTGTTCGTGTAGTAATGCTTCTTGATAAGCATTTCGCTGCATGAAGAATGCTCGAAAACGTTTTTCTGCCTGATCCTGAACTTCCGTGCTCCTTCTGGCTTAATCTTATTTTGCGATGATGTTATCATGAACGCCACTCCTCCTGCTTTCAGTATCCTCTCAATCTCTTCCAAAAATCTCTCGGCCTGTGAATGATCGATCCTGTCCATTGCCTCCCAGAGCATTATGCCATCGAACAGCTCCTGATCATAATCGAGTGCACCTGTGAAGGTTGATTCCAGGATATCATCCGCATAGACCTTGCAGCCAAGGGAGCTTAAGAACTGAATGTTTGGACCGCTCAGCAGGCCGGCATCAAGAACAACCGGCTTTAATGCCTTGAGGATTCTTGCCAGGAAAAGGCTCAAACCGGTGCTCTTGTTCTCGATCCAGAGTTGTTCTGGTAGATTTCTTGAGGCACGCATCTCGACTGTTTCAGAATATGCCAGACGAGGAGGGAATTTGTTTCAGGAGATTACCACTTCCTTTTTCAGCAGGATTCTCTACTCTGCCGTCCTGTTCGATTCCAGGTTCTCCCATCGCCCCTCTCCATCCATGTCCACCGAACCTTTGAAATGTGCCCCATCGGCGATGCTCACTCTGGGAGCGATGATGTCTCCATTAACCCGTCCAGTGTTTGTGATCTCTACTCTGTCATCGGCTCTGACGTTGCCTGAGACTTCCCCTGTGATGGTCACACTCTTGGCAAAGATTTCAGCCGTGACTTTCCCGGATCCTCCGATTGTCAGATGATGATCCTTGAGATCGATCTTCCCCTCAACATTTCCATCCACGGTGAGGTCTTCATTGCCGGAGAGTTCTCCCCTGATGATTATGGATTGACCGATGTAACCGAGCCGCCCTGGAGACTTAGATATTGTTGTGGAGAGTGATGGATCCCTGAATGGGGCCTCCTGTACCTTCTTATCATCAACTTCTTTCTTGTTCCACATGTCATCCTCCTTTAAAGCTATGCTGCTTTCTCAAGCTTTTCAAGCGCCTTTCGTGCCTCTTCTCTGACGAGACCGCTGCGGTCTTTCATGGCTTTTTTGAGGAGCGGTATGGACGAAGTGTCTCCAACATCTCCTAGAGCTTTTGCTGCTTCTCCCCTCGTCTCGACTGCCTGTCCCTGGATGAGGTACTTTCTCAGCACCTCTTTCGAAGCATCGTCCCCGAACCTTGCAAGAGACCAGCTCACCTCCACCAGGACCAGCTCGTCCTGTTCCGTTCCAGCCAGTTTCTTCAGAGCCGGCACGCAGGAGCTATCCTTGACATTACTCAATCCGAGAGCTGCCATTGCTCTCACTCCCGGGAAGGGATCTTCGAGAGCCTTTATGAGGGTCGGCACGGAAGAGGAGTCTCCAAGCCTGCCTAGGACAAAGGCAGCATGAGCCCTCGCCTTATCGGTCTCGCTCAGCACCGCATTTTCTATGAGAGGGATCGCCTCCTTCACTCCTCTGGCGGCCAAGAATCTGATTGTCTGATCCCTTACATCCTCGCTTTCGTCATAGATGGCAATCCTGACGAAAAGCGGAATTACGGAGGGGTCATCGATCTTCAGAAGTGAATCGCCGGCCAGGTTCCTCACTGTTTCGTCACGGTCTTTCATGAGCTGTCCCAGCAGGGGAGTACACTCTCGGGTCTTGATATCGCCTAAAGCCATGGCAACAGCGATCCTTATGGAATCGAGATTATCGTTGAGGAGCCTCTGAAAGGCTCTGATGGCCGATGGGTCTCCAATCTTTCCAAGGGAGCGGATAGCCTCGACCCTTATCACCTCTTCGTTGTCTTCGAGAAGCTTGATCAAATCGGGTACTGCATCCAATTTTTTCTGTTTTCCGAGATCTGCGATGGTCTGGAGTCTAACATCCTCATTATCGCTCCAGAGTTCCCTGTACTTGACTTCTCTTCCCCCTCCACATCCTGTGACCAGCATCAGAACTAAAAAGATACCGGCGCCCGCAACTGCTATTCCTCTCTTCATTCTTCCACTTCTCCCTATTGTTTTTTCTGCATTATAACGCACAAATGGACAATGTCAAAATACAGTGGTAGCATTTAAAGAGGCTTAAATGAAACATCAATTAAGAATATTGATCCTTTTTTTCCTTTCGGCAATTCTCTTGCTGATGCCGCTAGACGCACTCCACGGAGAGAAAAAATCAGAGATAACAAAAACCGGGAAGAAAAGCGGCGCGCTCAGGGAATGGTGTGAGGGTCCGGTCAGGTACATCATTACGAAGGGCGAAGAAAAGAGCTTCAGGTCCTTGAAAAGCGATGAGGAAAGGGCTGCCTTCATAAACAGGTTCTGGAGCAAAAGGGACCCGAGCCCCGGAACACTCGCCAACGAATTCCGGTATTCTTTCTGGCAGAGGGTAATCGATGCAAATTTCCTCTTCTCGGAATCGACTAAGCCTGGTTGGAAGACGGACAGAGGAAAGGTCTATATCATAATGGGTCCTCCGCAGGAGATCGAAGAAGATCAAAACGTTTCTGGCATCGGCTCTCCCGCGACCGGCGAGATCCGGGGGATCATCCGTTGGACCTATCAAGGTCTGGAAAGGATCGACCTGGAACCGATCATTGTCGTTGCATTTTACCGGGACGAGGGAGGAGAATTCCGTCTTTCTTACGACCCCTATCTAAATTCTGTTTTTTATAGCAGAGTAGGAACCCCACTCCGTTCTGGTATAGATAAAGTGGCACCTGAATTCAAGCAGACCTCAATCTCCGAGCTTTCCGTGACGCTCGATCTCGGAGAACTTCAGGAACTTCCTCCTGAAGAGGAAATCTTCGCGGAGATCATAACGGACAAAGAATATTTCAACGCCATACCGATGAAGACGATCCAAGCCTATTATCCATGTGAGCCAGAGGAGCAGACGCTTGGCTCCCTGACGCTCGTTATCAAGAAAGGGGATCTCCCCGGATCCCGCCTGAATCCGTCCGAACCGTCCAGGATATCCCTGGTGGCAAAGCTCATCGGCGCTTCCAGTGATGTCATCTCCTACAGTTTCCCTGAAGGTTCCTTCATGCCGGCAGCCTCCAACGACAATCCTGAGGACGACTTTCTCTATTATCAGTTGAAGACGTATCTCTCCCCCGGGAAGTACAAACTCCTGATCGGGGCATTCGATAGCAAAAGCGAATTCATCGGAAGCTACAACGACTTCATTGAAGTTCCCTCTTTTCGGGGGAAGGATCTTTCTCTGAGCAGCCTCACCCTGATCCGGCATATGGAACAGAAGGATGCTGGTTCAGATTCTGATCAGATGGAACCTTTCCATTTCGGGGATTTCCTCGTTATCCCTCGAATGGATCATACATTGAAAAAGGGGGATACGTTCGGGGTCTTTTTTCAGATTGCCTTATCAATGGCTCCGGAACAGGCAGTGCCGGAAGCCGGACCTAAAGAGATCCTTTTGAAAGGAAACTACCAATTCTTTAAGAAGAACACGAAGGGTGAATTTCTTCCGGCGGCAAAGCCGATACCCATCACGATAAGTCAGACTGTTGACACACTCCCCGTGATCATCAATAAAGGGTGGTCAACGGAAACACTAAACTGGCCGCCGGGAGATTACAGATTTAGTGTTTCTCTCGGCGATGAGAGAACGAATGAAACAACTTCGAGTGATATTGTCTTCACCATCGAATGAGCGATTGAGATGAAGAAACCCGCTTACAGATTCCATAAAGAGCTCTACAATGGGAAAATGAGCGTCGAGGAGGCTCTCAGGAAGAGGATGAGCGTGAGGAGTTTCAGCAAGGATATGATTTCCTATGACGACCTGGGATGCCTCCTCTGGGCCGCCTATGGCAGCAGAGATTTAAAGTCGGAAGGAAGAACTGCTCCTTCTGCTGGGGCCTGCTATCCCCTGACAGTCTATGCTGTCATTGGAAAAAATAGCGTGGAAGGTATTTCCGAAGGAATCTATGTCTACATGCCTCAAGACCATGCTATAAGCAAGCACAGAGAAGGAGATGCAAGGCGTGAGCTGGCTGCCGCTGCGCTCGGACAGAATTTCATAGCGGATGCCCCCCTGTCTATCGCCATTTCCGCAGATTTTAATCGGACGATTAGCATCTACGGGGATAGAGGGGCACGATACGTTCTGATCGATCTGGGGCATTCTGCCCAGAACATCTATCTCGAAGCGACTTCTCTGGGTCTGGGAACTGTAGCCGTTGGAGCTTTTCGAGATAATCAAGTGGCAAAAGTCCTTTCACTTCCTGGTCAAGAGACTCCGCTTTATATCATGCCGGTCGGATACCCTATCAGACAATATTAAATATTCAGAAGATTATGTAGCAGAATCTACCTATTTCTGCGGGGAAGCCCTGGAGGCAAACAAAAAAACTGGGTAAGAGGTTGTTGCTAAAGTTTGCTCCGCGAAGTTTGGCGTCTTCGCAAGTCGTTCATCACTTACTGCCCTAGGTTTGTCTTGGGCTATATGGAGGGTAAATACGGAAGGGCAACAACCTCTTCCCTTTATTAAAATACTACACCCAAAATAAATTTTCAAATACTTTTTTAAGAATTTTTTATAGGAGTCAGCGACAATCTCCATATAATCTCCTTGTTACGCAAGATATTTTATGGTAAATATTTAGGCTGATTATTTTTCAAGGGAGGGATTTTTGCAAAAGGCGGCAGGCAAGTGCATGCTGATCATTGTTGTACTTTGCTGTTGGACGCTTCTCACCGCACAGGATACGGATACTCCTAGAGGACACACTTCCCCCAAGGATCTCCCCTACTCCACGTCTTACATCAGCTCTGGCGCAAGCTTTGGGTATCTCTTCAGCGATGACATCAACATCGTCGGCAGTTATTATTTTGATTTCCCATTTATCTTCAGAAACGAAAAGAGCGCCTTCCTTAATCTTTTGGTCAATCATTCTGTCTCCGAGGATGGTCTATCCTTCATGGTGAAGGACATCGACTACCAAATCACAGTGGGAGCTCGCGATTACCTGACGAAGAAACTCATCGTCTCCGCTTTCATCTCCCAGCAGGGAACGGAGAAAATCGATTATGAAGGCTCTCCCTTCATCCGTTTCCTCGGGTTCTCAATTGAATCGAGCAACTACAGGAATTTTGCATCGGAAAGAGGTCTTGCCTGGCGGGGTGAATTGGGTGGCATCTTCAAGACCAGGGAAGTGGATGGAGAGATCACATTCAAAGGGGATGTCCGATATAACTTCCTGTCCATGGAGAAACTGGTCTATGGGGCGGACTTTAGGATCGATTCTCTGATCAATGATTTCAACACCTCCAATGACTGGCTGATCGGGCCTCGGATATCTCTCCGCGGCTCCTCTTCCAATATTCCCTCCATATACATATATTACCTGAACAGCAACAACCCTCTCGGCATTGGTGACGATGGATTCATCCTTGGCTTCGATTACAGGCGAAAGATAGCGGATGGCAATTTTAAATTTGATATCCCCGAGATCCATGGGAACATATCAGCAGGAGCCGGAGAAGGAAGAGAGGAAGGACGCCTCGGCTTGAAATTCCAGACCCCTGCCTTCAAGAAGCCATTCGAGTTCAGATTATCTTTCGACATCGATACTTTTCTTCTGACAGGAAAGGATACTGGAGAACTATACTATTTCTTGACGGGGGGCCTTGAGAGAGAGAAGATTGGCCTCGTCCATGGGATCTATTTCTACCACAGGTCCAATCATCAGCTCGCCGAGCCCAACATCGACATCACCTACCTAAACGTTCTCGAGCTGGGCGTCGCTTCCAGAGGCTGGGACAGAGAGAATATCCATGATGGATTCTGGATGGACATCGGATCGCACGAAAAGAGAACCATTTTCAATTTTATGGCGAGAGCGGGATGCATCATCGATAGCGCCTTTGGAGAAAAGAGGCGTTGGAACCTCAGGGGCGGGATGAGAATCGATCTTCCCTTCCCATCAAGCAAATTTTCTCCTTTCCTCCTCGCGATATGGGAAGGGGGAGATGTCTCCCGCAGGGAGATCGGTTTCGGCATAAGAACGCCCCTCGATTTCGACGTGCTCATCGAATACAAGAAAGATGGACAGTATTTTGGAGAAGATAATGACGCCTTCCTCTTCGTGACCTCCATGGCATTTTGATTCGCTTTCTTACACATTGACGACAGCCTGGAGGAGGCCGGCCAGGTTCAAGCCTGTTAGAACCGAAGGAGTGATTTCTGGATGGATCTGATCTGCTCCATTGAGATCTTAAAGATGACTGATGTCACCGAAGAATTGAGCAGATAGGCGTTTCCCGAAGGGTCCTTCGAACAGGCCAACTCTTCGGAAAAGCCATCACCTTTTATGGTAACCTGGAGAAGATGCCTGCTAGATCCGATCCACCGTTCTGAATCTGCATCTCTTTTGATGAAATCTGCGTATTTCATCTCAAGAATGGCAGCAAGTAGCATGTAAACGCTCCCCTTGTCCATCTTCTGTCCCGAATCAGGATCGGCCCACTCGCCATCGCCGCCCATCGTCCCCTTCACCGTTAGTTCATCGGAAGAGATGATGAACTCTCTGACATTGTACCTGTTTCTCTTGGATATTTTTCTCTCCATGAAATCCATCGCATCACCGGCGGCAGGCTCGAAAGAGCTCTCATCCACAACGAGAATCGGATCCCTGTCGTTTCTCTTCACGTGGAGAGATCCCTCGCCTTCCGGATCTCCAAAGTCGATTCTGTACCAGTAATCTTTCTCTCCTCTGTATGATATCGAGAGAGAAGGTGTTTCCAAGCCATATCTGGAGAGAGAGGAAACATCATCGATGAATTTCTTTACCTCCGTGCTCTCAAGGGCGTTCAGTACCGAAGCAACCCTTGCTTCATCGGCCGGAAACTCCATCGGCTCCATCATATCCCATAAACCCGATCGATTCTTGAATCTCAGCTCTTTCCCTCTTTTTATGATCCTGAACTCCGATATATCCCATCTGGAAAAGGGAAGCAATCGCTTATCTCTGAGGGCAAACAGATCGACGCTCTGAAATAAGGCGATCTCCTTGGATAGGACGAGAATCTTATTCCTTCCCTCCTGCATGGCGAAATATTCCCCCTTCAACGGGGTCTCATCGCCTATCCAGAGAGATGGCAGTCGTTGCCCCGATTTAGTTGTAATAGTGATTGTGATAGGTGCTGGAGAGAGATTATATTGATGCAATTTTTCCGCTTCTTCGATGAAGGTCAAAATCCTTGCTTTTCGAAGCGATGAGATTACCCTGGCAACGATCTCTCCATCGGCCGGGTAATCAACAGGCTTGAGGATCTTCCAGCCCTCCTCCTGTAGTGAAAGCCGAACCCTTTCGCCCCTGCACCACAGTTCGATTGACCCTATCCCATCATCATCGTACTGATAGAGAGAGTGTTCTGCCTTCTCTTCTCTCACCTTCTCCCTCTTTCCTCTGATCTCGTAGAGGTAGACAAAGCCTGCAATCAGGATAAGAACAAGGGTGGCGATGAGAGGCGGCTTCCATCTCAAAGGGTTCTTCTCCTCAGCCAGATGACGATCCCCGAAATTATTACGAGCACTGGAACGGAAAATATAAAATACAAAAAGAGATTCTTTTCCTGAAGGGTGAACATGATGGCTTGCCCCGTGATGGCCTTTCTCCTGATGGAAACGAGATTCTCCTCCTGTGCAAGCCAGCCAATAATGTTCAGAATGAGATTTTCATTGGCCTGGACCTCGATGAACCCATCCGTTATGAAATCGGAATCTCCCACCAGGATGACCCTGAATTCTCTTGTTTCCCCTTCCTGGAGTTTGATCCCCTGTATCTCATCGGTTTCCAGCTTTTTGAAGGCAACTGAGACGATTGCAAAAGGACCCGGTGGATCGCCCCGTGGATCTAGCTCTCCTCTACTGATATCCGGCTCTGCCCAGCTGAATTGGCTTGTCTTTACCAGATTATCGTTGAAGAGCCTCGGATCTCTCGCATCGAACCACTTCACAGGAGAGGCTACCGGAAAGATTGTATTGAGCTTTCTGTTCCAGCCTTTCGTTATCTCATGGTCTGAATAGTTAAAGACCCGGATTGTTAATTGATCGTTGAAATTGAACCTGGGATCGACTATGTAACCGTTATCGAATACAAGCCCGACCTTGGCGAGCAGGGTCGATAATCCTGGATCGTTTCCCGGATCCATCATTATGAGGATTCGACCGCCTCTCATCAGATAGCCATCGAGAGCTTCCAGTTCCAAATCGAACAGCTTCTCTCTCGGGCCTGCGAGGACCAGCACGGTGCAATCATCGGGGATCTTTCCTCCCTGGGAGATGTAAAGTATTCTAACGTCGTAGTACTCTTCCCTCAGAGCCGATAGGAGCCTGTTTAGACCTTTATCGTTCCGAGCCTCCAGGTCTTTCTCGCCATGACCCTGCAAAAAGTAGACGACCTTCTTCGTCTCCCGTGACGATTCGATGATCGCATTGGTAAGCTCTTCTTCCCTGGCATCGAAGATCCTGACCTCGCGTCCTCCCCTCTCCACCAGGGCCATTCCGTCGATCTTTCTCCCCAGTTCCTCCTGATTGATATTTTTTTCCTTGAGGATCCCGGGTTTCTCCACCGGGTCTATGATTTCATACCGTATGTAACTGGAATTGTACCGATAGAGCCTGACGAGCGTCTCGAACTTGTCACGCAGGTGGTTTTCCTTTGTGTAGAAGGCAAAGATGTGCACAGGCTCATTCAGCTTCTCCAGGATAGTCATGGTCTGAGGCGAAAGGGAGTGCAGCCCCGTGGCCGTCATATCGACTCTCTTATGATTTCTGAAAGAGATGAAATTCAGAAGGGCCAGGATGGAAAATACAATCAGCATGTAGACTATGGAATTCGTGCTGTACTTGACGGCTCTTCCCTTCAGAAGGCTGGCGATGTGTTGTCTATGGATTATGGCAGAATAGAGGACTGTGACACCTCCCACGATGAAAGCCGGCAGATAGATCCTGTGCAGCTCAGGGAAGATGGAATATAGAATCCCGCCGACAAGAAGAATCAGTATCCCCAGGATTCCGGAATATCTCTTCAGCACCTGCTACCTCCACTTGCTGGAATCGATGACTCTCTGAGTCAAGAAGAGAAAGAACGAGATGAGGCTCAGGAAAAAGATGATGTTCTTTGTATCGACCACTCCCACCGCAAAATCTGTCATCGACTGAAAAATGGAGAGATCGGTCAGGAGTTCCGAGAAGAAGAGCCCGCCAAACCTTCTCAGGCTGTCCTCCAGCCACATGAGGATCAGGATCGTGAAGCAGCTCAGGAAGGATATTATCTGATTCTCAGTCAATGAAGAGGTGAAGAGGCCGATCGAGAGAAAGGTGGCTCCCAGCAGAAAGACTCCCACATAAGAGAGCAAGATCGGTCCGAGTTCAGGCTGCCCCTTAAGCAGAAGGATCACCGGGAAAGGAAAGGTCAGAATGAGCATGATGGCCAGTATGGAGAGAGAACCGAGGTATTTCCCGAGTACGATCTGAAGAGTCGATAAGGGAGAGGTAAGTAAGAGCTCAGACGTCCCTGACTTTCTCTCCTCCGTGAGCAGCCTCATTGATACTGCAGGAAGCATGATCAGAAGTATGAAGCCTTCGAAAATGGCCATCGGCGCCACGATTCCTTCCGTGATGGTGACCTTCTGTGACATCATGTGCCTTATGATCATCTGGAGGAATCCTACGGAACAGATGATGAGGAATATGGATATAATTGCATACGCCAGAGGAGAAGAAAAATATGCTTTGATCTCCCTTCTCATCATTGCGAAAATTTGTTTCATGCTTCGACCTCTTTCTCCTCGGTGATGAGCTTGAGAAACACTTCCTCCAGATTTGGAGGCACTCTCTTCAGCTCTCTGAGGCCGAATCCCTCGCCGATTATCCTCTCGGCTATCTGATCCGCGAGATGCGAGTCTTTCTCCATATCGATTCGAAAGACCTTATGCCCCTCAGGATGCACGCGGAGAACACCAGGATACTTCCGGATAACCTCGGTGAACATCCTATCTTCGCGATGAATCGTGGCAATCACACTATCGCAGCCCTGCAGGCTTCTCGTCAATCCCTCTATGGAGTCTTCAGCGACGAGTTTCCCCTCATTGATGATGATGACCTTCTGGCAGACCATTGAGACTTCGGGAAGAATGTGCGTTGACAGGATGACCGTCCTATCTCCGCCGAGGCTCTTTATGAGGTTCCTGATTTCGATTATCTGTTTTGGATCCAGGCCGGACGTTGGCTCATCCAAGATGATGACCTCCGGCTCGTGGAGAAGAGCCTGGGCCAGACCCACTCTTTGCCTGTACCCCTTCGATAGATGTCCGATAATCCTTCCAGCGACATCACCAAGCCCACAGATATCGATGATTGCATCGATCCTCTTTTTCCTTGCTCCCTTTTCCATCCCGCGGATCTCGGAGACGAAATGGAGGTAGCTTTTCACCACCATCTCGCGGTAGAGAGGGGGCGTCTCCGGAAGATATCCGATCTTCTTCTTCGCTTCTATCGGATCCTCAAGGATGTCGTACCCAGCCACCCTGGCCGTTCCGGAAGTGGGAGGAATGAATCCCGTGAGCATCCTCATGGTCGTCGTCTTCCCTGCGCCGTTGGGACCAAGGAAGCCAAGGATCTCTCCCTTCTTCACATTGAAGGAGATGGAATCCACAGCAACCTTTTCACCGTACGTCTTTCTCAGAGAAAGTATCTCGATCATAGAATTCTACGAATCCATGATTAAAAGTGAATTATATAAAATACATTATTGATCTTTCTCCGTCAATTTCCTGATGGCCAACTGCTCAGTTTTAATAACAGAAGAATTTATTTATAATCGTAAGGAACTTTTCATGATTGTCGGTCGTTTTAATTAGTCGAAAAGGGAACGGCATTTGGGTCCGAATGATAAAGTGCTGATCGAACGGTGCCACACTGGAGATCCACAGGCATGGGAAGCGCTTGTCGAGAAATACAGCAAGAGGATATTCAACCTAGTCTTTCAATTCACATCCAACATAGAAGATTCGGAAGACCTCACACAGGAGATATTCTTGAAGGTGTTCAACGGCCTCAGAAGGTTTAATATCGATACCCCGTTCCTTCCATGGCTTATTCGGGTGGCAAAAAATTTCTGCATCGATAATTACAGGGAAAGGAGCCGTAACAAGATGATCAAGGACGATGGAAGCATCATCGACCGGCAAAGGGACTATACCTATCATCCCTTCAACTCCCTCCTGGAAAAGGAACGGGCGGGAATCATCATGAAGGGTATTCAGTCCCTCTCCGAGGAGATGAGGACTGTCATCATACTTCGAGACATCCAGGGTTTCAATTATGCGGAGATCGCGGCATCGCTTCAAGTCCCGGAAGGGACCGTGAAATCGAGGATCAACAGGGGGCGCATCGAGCTCGCCGGCATCCTTAAGAAAACGAAAAAGCTTAAAGGGATTCTGTAAGGGGTTTTGGCCATGACCTGTCAGGATATCGAAAATATCTTAAGCGATTACCTGGAAGACAATCTTTCCCAAGGCGAGAGGGAGGGCGTTAGGGTGCATTTGGCTTCATGCCATCCCTGCAGGAAGATGGTGGAGGAAGTCTCATGGCTCGTTGAGAGCTGCGGGCAGTTTCCCGTGATAGAGCCTCCGGAACTTCTAAAAGGGAAGATTCTTGAGAGGACCAGCCGTGCTCGATCGGGCTGGAATTTCCTGCAGACTTTCTTCCCTGCACGTGAACTTCAGCGCCTATCTCCCGTCTACTTTTTCGCAACAGCCATCATGATCTTCCTCATCGTCGGTGTTATTCTCAACGCCTACGGTATTGTCAAGAGGATCAACCGGTACACGCATCAGGCGTACAGCACCGGGGTCCGGATATACTATCATGCGGAGGAGTTGAAGGAAGATATCTCCAATCTCAAGGAAGATTTTCCGAACAGTATCGATAAGGGATTTGTCATGGGAGTCGATTGGATAAAGGATAAGATGGATACAGAGGAAAAAGAAGAAAAAAAGGGGAAAAAAGGAAAAGGCTGAGATCGATCGAAACGAGCCGCTGCACAATGTGTGAGAGAAGGCTCATCCATAGGAGGTTTTTTCATGAAATGTTTTTACCATTATGATAAGGATTCCACGGCAACATGCTACATCTGTTCGCATCCGCTCTGCGAAGCCTGTCTCATCGAATTCGACGAACGTTCCTACTGCAAGGAGTGCGTCAGGAAGACAATCGATCAGTTCCTGCAGAAAGGAGCAGGAGAACGGCAGCCAACCACAAAACCTCAGCAACCGGGAAAATCTCCTGCCATCGCGACTCTGCTCTCTCTGATTCCCGGACTTGGATTTATCTATCTGGGTCTTTACATGAAGGGGATGGCCATCTTCGCCGCATGGGTGGGGTTCCTCGTGCTCTTCGAAAACGGCAACGATATTGGACCGCTGATCGGAATAGCTTTCTGGGCTTTCCAGCTCGTCTATACGAATCAGGAAGCGAAGAGGCTCAACAGATCAATGATGGGCGAGCAGGGAAAAAGGGCGGAGAAAGAAGAGATCCAGGGATCTCTCGCGTGGGGAATAATCATCGTGATCATCGGCTTCCTGTTTCTGATCCACAACTTCGGATTCAACCTCTCATGGCTGGTTAAATTCTGGCCTTTGCTCGTCATAGGGATTGGTATCCAGATGATCTGGAGTTTTGTCAGCGTGGGGAGGCAAGGATGAACCTGATCTGCTTGAATTTTTCTTCGCCCAAAGCCTCATTCAACCTGGATGTGAGCTCCTTCTCCATCCCTTTGAGAGCCTTCCTCCACCTCTCATCCTCTACCTTGATGACAAGGAGATCCTTTTCAATGCTCCAGATGGATGTCCTGGAATAGATGATGGCGCCACATGAATTCCTCCATGCCTTTGACAGGAGGAGATTCTCTGCTGCAGATCGATCGTGAATGAGCTTCTCGATCGATCGCGAGATTTCTGACATCTTTTTGAAGTCCCTATCTTCCATGGCCACATTTTAAGAAGCAGCTTGATTCAGGTCAAGAATAAAAAAATGCCGGCTTGTTGATTATTTTGATAGTGGCAAGGGCAAGGAAGGGAGGGTTTTTAAGGGAGGAATTTTGGGGAGCCGGCAATTATCTTCATAATCAAAAGCCTGGGGAAGCTTTCCGCCTATGCGATATTGCCAGAAACATGCCACAGATTCTCTGCCGGCCAATAAGTCTATCTCCTTGAAAATCAATCAGAAAGAAAACCTGATCGCATCTATCTTTTCAAAGATATTTCCATCCTGTAATGAGATAACCATTTCTGTAATTATCCATTTGAATAGCATGGAGCTTGTACGATAATTATAAAAATAACTGACATTCGCTTACGAGGTGAAGGATGGCGAAATGCAAATTCAGGAGCAGCTACGGCGGCAGCGAAAGATGCTGGTTTGAAGAGTACCTGAACGGCTTCTGCGAATTTCACAACAGGTGCTTCATGAATGAAGAGATAGATGAGAACGGAGTCATTAAGGATCGGGTCACAGACCAGAATCGGCGCAGAGAGATCAATTTCCATGGAGCCGAGATCCCCAACAGGATCTACTTGAGTGACTGATTCTTCAGACTGTCCAGATAGTTCTGAAGGATGATAACGGAAGCCACTTTATCGACGATCATCTTCCTCTTCTTCCTCCCGAGGTCGGCCTGCAGGAGAACTCTTTCCGCCTGAACGGTCGATAAACGCTCATCCCAGAGAACGACCTCCATCCCGGTTTCTTCGCTAATCTGCGCTCCAATTATCTCAACTTCCTTTGCGCTCTTACCGACACCCCCGTTCAGATCCACCGGATAGCCAAGCAGGATCTTCTCAACAGAGTTCTCCTTGCTGATTGTCTTGATCTTCTCAAGCCATTGAAGGTTTCTATCTCTCCTTACTGTAGGAAGTCCCTGAGCAATGGACTTCATCTCATCGCTGATCGCCATTCCGATATTTTTACTGCCCATGTCCAGGCACAGGATCCTGCTCATTCAAAAACCTTTCAATCGTGATGGTCAAGACATTTATGAGAGGATTGCTCCAGGGGATCTTCCCGCGCATTGGCCGAGAAAATGCCGGTGCGGATCAATGCTTTATTCTGGGCATATATTCGTAATAATTAAAGTTAGGGCTCCACTCTTTGCTATGACATGAAACACATGTCGAGATGACCACTCTTCCATATCCGGTCCTTACCTGCTCGGGATGAAGAGATCCCGCCCCATGGCATGCCTCGCACTGCACGTTAAGGAGCTTAGCGCTTTCTGTTTCATTCTTGAAGCCGTTGATCCTGGCAAAGCCTGTCACGTGACAGCGCTGGCACTCCTGATCCGTTCCCTTCCCTTTCTCCGCGATATCCACAAATGCTCTGGCGTGCTTTGAATTTTCCCAGACTTCGAATTGCGGGCCATGGCATGGCTTGCATCCTTCCGACGTGACAAAATTTGGAACGGGTGCCTGGGTCGATGTCTGATCGGCTTTTGGCCTTTGCTGCTTGTTGATCTCAGCAACCTTCTTCAGGGCTTCATTGACAATCTCGAGGAGTTTGGGATCATCCGGATACTTTTTGTTGAGATAATGTATATGCTTCATGACTTCGGCGATTTTCTCATCTCCGTTCATGTACAACCTTAGCTCGGCCATTCTCTTCCCCTGGTTCCCCGCGTAAATGATCTCTGTCGTCCCTTCAGTCTCCTTTCCCGTTGTGAGGATTCCCCCGTAGCCGGCAAGGATCAGGTTGATCCCTGGTACCTCTCTCGCCAGAAGATGCGCCTCGTCTTTGCTCATTGCAGCCAGTACGATCGTGATATCCGCTTTTCTCACCATCTCAGGGATATACTTTTTCGCGGCATCGATGGGACTGATGGTCGAGATGTTCTTCCCTTCCGGGCCGGACTTCTGGAATGTCGGATTGAATTTTGTTAGCCCGATAATTCCGATCTTATACGATTTTCCCGAAGGAGATTTGACGGACTTGATGACGTAAGGAATGGTGATGGATCTTTCCGTTCCCTGGATAACCATATTTGCCGTGACCAGAGGAAATTTAATCTTCTCCATCCTCTTCTTGAACTCATCGTATCCAAGAAAGAGTTCCCTCTCCCCCACATTCACGGCGGAATATTCAAGAATATTCATTCCATTTAGCAGAGCTTCTGTCTTCACGTCTCCTGCAGGAGTAGGATTATCGGAATAATTTCCTGTATCGAGCCAGAGTATCGGCGTCTTCGGGTATAACTTCCTGTACTCTGTAACGTATCCAGCCCTCCGGGCCAGACCCCCAGCGGGATTGCTGTGTCAACCACACTCTTCAATGTATCCAATCGCCTCACCGGTGAAAAAGATAGTGATGTCCGCCTCCCTGCCGGCTGGCACCAGTGGCTCTTCCCC
Source organism: Acidobacteriota bacterium (assembly GCA_040752675.1). Taxonomy (NCBI): domain Bacteria; kingdom Pseudomonadati; phylum Acidobacteriota; species Acidobacteriota bacterium. The sequence goes on along the minus strand of JBFMGF010000029.1, from coordinate 53,748 downwards.
CGCTGGCTTTGCTACTTCATCTTTCGTCTGAATATGGATTGCCTTCCCCTCGCGCAGAGGATTCCTCGGAGGCGGTATCTCCTGTGCATTGCTCAGAATGAAAGATGAAAGAAAGAAAGAAGCAGCGATGACCAGTGATAATATCAGGCCACAATATATAAAAGCTTTGTTTCTCATCTTTTCTACCATCTAACAAAACCCTTAATTTTTATAAATTATACTTTGATCATCGAATGCACGCAACATCAAGAACCCCTTTTAAAAATGGAGAAATAATTGTATCCTTCTCACGATGATGCAGGGAAAGAAGAGGAACGCTGCACGCCGGATTATCCTGGCGTCTTCGTCACGGAGAAGATCGAAGATTCTCAAAGAACTGGGCATCCGCTTCTCGATCAGGAAGAGCCGCATATGTGAGATCCCAAGGAGGGGGGAGACAGCCGCTTCTTTTGTTATACGGGCAGCCAGAGAGAAGGCGCTGAAGGTGGGCTTACTTGAGCCTCTTGCAGATACGATCATCGTCGGATGCGATACCGTGATTTTACTCGACAGGCGGATCCTCGGGAAGCCAGCAGACAGTGAGGACGCAGCAAGAATGCTGGCCATGCTTAGCGGGAAATGGCATCAAGTCCTCTCCGGCCTCTGCCTCTACGATACGGAGACGCAACGGATCATCACCGGTATGAGCCGGTCAAAGGTCAAATTTAAAGAGATGAGTGATGAAGATATCTCGTGGTACGTAGCGACAGGGGAACCGATGGACAAAGCAGGCAGTTACGGCATCCAGGAGCTCGGGATGCTCTTCATCGAAAAAGTGAGTGGAAGCTATACGAACATCGTTGGCCTTCCGGTCGAGCTCCTCATGGAGCTATTGAAAAAGATGGGAATCAACCCTTTATCACTCGTCATGTGAGTCTTTCGCGAAAGTTCAGGTTGCTTTTTTCCGAAAATGCTGGTCACTTCTCAGTTGTCCATCTGAGTCTTGGATTCCTGGCGGCGCGGACCTCGTCAAGCCGTCTGACGGGAGTTGAGTATGGCGCGTTCTTCAGAAGCTCCGGATCCCTTTGAGCCTCCTCCGAGATGGACCTCATCGCATTGATGAAGCCATCCAGCTCTTCTTTACTCTCGCTTTCGGTTGGTTCGATCATAATGGCGCCCTTCACGATGAGGGGGAAGTAGATTGTGGGCGGATGAAATCCATAATCGAGAAGCCTCTTGGCTATGTCTAGAGTTCTGACTCCGCTTCCCTCGAGATGCTTATCGGAGAAGATGATCTCGTGGAGGGTTGGTGTCTTATACGGAAGATGATATAGATCCTCAAGCCCCTTCCTGACATAGTTGGCGTTCAGCACTGCTGCACGAGCGATCTCCTTCAGCCCTTCCGCTCCGAGCGACAGAATATAGCTGTAAGCCCTTATGAGGATTGAGAAATTGCCATAAAAGGTGTGTACCTTTCCGATCGAATCCGACCTGTCGCAGTCAAACGAATACTTGCCTGCTTTGAAATTCACAACAGGGATTGGCAGCATCGGCTCGAGTTCCTCCTTCACTCCAACGGGTCCCGATCCTGGTCCGCCTCCTCCGTGGGGAGTTGAGAATGTCTTATGAAGGTTGAGATGCAGGACATCTACACCCGAGTCGCCGGGCCTGCTCAACCCTACGAGTGCATTCAGGTTTGCACCATCGCAGTAGAGCAAAGCTCCTTCCTTATGGAGGATCTCAGCCACTTTCTCGATGTTCCTTTCAAAGATTCCAAGAGTGTTGGGATTCGTCAGCATTAGAGCGGCGACATCCTTGCTGACCTTCTGCTCCAGAGACTTGAGATCGATGCATCCATCATCATTCGATTTAACCTCCTCGACTCTGTATCCGCAGATGTGAGCGCTGGATGGATTTGTCCCGTGAGCCGAATCCGGGATGAGGACCACCTTTCTCGGATCCTTCCTCTTCGTCAGATAGGCCCGTATCATCATCATCCCCGTAAGCTCCCCATGTGCCCCCGCAGCTGGTTGAAGAGTGAATCTATACATTCCCGTTATTTCGGAGAGTAACCTCTCGAGCTCATAGATTACCTTCAGGCATCCCTGAACGGTTTTTTCTGGCTGATAAGGATGGACTGTGACGAATCCATCCAGTCTTGCCAGCTTTTCGTTAACCTTAGGATTGTACTTCATCGTGCAGGAACCGAGAGGGTAGAACCCGGTGTCCACACCATAGTTCCACTGCGAAAGCCTTGTATAATGCCTTACGATCTCCGCTTCGCTAAGTTCGGGAAAATCCTTGATATCTTCCCTCAGATATTCCTTTTCGACGTCGGGTTCGATCCACTTCACGTCTACCTTGAGCGGAGAATAGCCGATCTTCCCCTCCCTGCTGATCTCGAATAACAGCTTCTCTCTTTCCCTTAGTTTTTTGCTCCTGTCTTCCATCCAATATGATCCTATCATCGCGCATTATTCGCTGAACTTTTACGCGACTTTCACATTATCAGTCCTTTCCTCATAGACCATTATTGTTTTATATGATCCTCTCGAGGATTTCTCTAAAGCGCTCGATCTCAATCTTCGAATTCATCTCCGTGAAACATAATAGAAGGCAGTTCTCCATTTCAGGGAAGAAAGGCTTCATAGGAAGTCCGGCTATGAATCCATGTTCCAGCATCCGATCGGAGATCACACCCGCTTCGACAGGAAGTTCAAGAACGAATTCGTTAAAAACCGGCGCGGAAAACGGGATATAGCAGCCCGGCACTTCAGAGAGCATCTGCTTCGCCAAAGCTGTCTTGAGCATGTTGAGACGCGCGATCTCCATGAGCCCCTTCCTGCCAAGGAGGGCCATATGGATGGCTGCAGATAGGGCGCATAACCCTTCGTTCGTGCAGATGTTCGAAGTAGCCTTTTCCCGTCTGATGTGCTGTTCCCTCGTCGACAGGGTGAGGACGAAGCCTCTCTTTCCATCGGCATCCACCGTTTCTCCGACCAGTCTCCCCGGCATCTGCCTCACGAATTTCTCTTTAGCCGCCATGAAACCAAGGTAGGGACCCCCGAACGACATTGGGTTGCCGAACGACTGAGCTTCTCCTACGGCTATATCGGCACCAAGCTCACCCGGGCTCCTCAGAATCCCAAAGGAAAAAGCTTCCGGCGTTGAAACTATAAGGAGGATCTCCTTGTCGGACGCTATCTTCGCAACCCTGTCGATCTTCTCTATGCATCCAAAGAAGTTGGGATTCTGTATGGCAATGGCAAAGGTTTCTCTGTCAATATTCTTTTCCAGCTCGTCCAAGTCTATCCTTCCATCCATGCCGTGTGATACGGTCTGGAGATCCAGATCGAGATTATTGATGTACGTCCTCACGACACGAAGATATTCCGGATGGATGAGACTAGACACGAGGATCTTCTTTCGGTTAGCGACCCTCGAAGCCATCAGTATCCCCTCGGCAAGGGCCGTCCCTCCATCATAGAGTGAGGCGTTGGCGACATCCATGCCGGTCAGCATGCAGGCCATCGTCTGGTACTCGAAGATGGCCTGGAGAGTTCCCTGGCTCACCTCGGGCTGATAGGGCGTGTAGGAGGTATAGAATTCAGATCGGGAGATCAGGTGATCAACGGCGGCGGGAATGTAATGATTGTAGGAACCGGCGCCAAGAAACGATACAAGCTGCTTGACCGTCTTATTTTCAGAGGCAAGAAACTCCATGTATTGCACAAGCTCCAGCTCGGAAAGCGGCTCTGGAAGCTGCAGCTTCCCCTTGACCAGTAGTCTCTCCGGAATGGACTTAAAGAGATCATCAATGGAGCCGGTGCCGATCCTCCTGAGCATCTCACCACGATCCTGCTCATTGCACGGAAGGTATCTCATTTCTTCGCTTCCTCTTCAACAAACTTCTCATAGCTTGTAAGATCCATGAGAGATGAAATCTCACCGGGATCAGCGAGACTGATCTTTGCGATCCAACCTTCACCGTAAGGGTCCCTATTCAGAAGATCAGGCGCGCTCTGAAGTGCTTCGTTCACCAATAGAACCTCACCTGTGACAGGAGAATAAATATCGGCTACAGCCTTAACCGATTCGATGGAGCCTATCTCTTTTCCCTTCTCGACCATCCTTCCGACTTCGGGGAGTTCTACATATACTATATCCCCGAGCTGTTTCTGGGCATAATCGGTGATCCCCACGATCCCCATTCCACCCTTCACAGATACCCACTCATGCTCTTCTGTAAACCTATAACTCTCATGCTTCATCGCCATTTCCCCTTTTAATGTCTTCCCTTTCCCTTCTTCATGATCTTTTTCGCTCTTCTTTCTTATGACTCTTTACTTTTTCTTATTTTCTTGCTTTCTCTTGCTCCTTATTCTCTCATCTTTATTTCTTCCGCTTGTAGAAAGGGGTCGGGACGACTATGGCTTTCGTTCGTTTCCCTCTGATGTCGATCTCAAACTCCATTCCCACAGCAGTCATCTCCAGGGGAAGATATATGAGGCCAATGCTTTTCTGCAGATAAGGGGCGAATGTCCCACTCGTAACCATTCCGACTTTCCTATCGCCGGCATATGCTTGGTAGCCATGCCTCGCAATTCCCTTTCCAGTAACCTCAAAACCAACAAGCTTCCTCTTGATCCCCTCGTTCATCTGCTTTTGAAGAGCCTCACGACCGATGAAATTCCCCTTCTCCATCTTCAGAATAAACATGAGGTCTGCTTCCAGGACCGTAGTAGTGTCATCGATGTCGTTCCCGTAAAGGGCCATCTTCGCCTCGAGCCTGAGCGTATCACGCGCTGCAAGTCCTGCCGCCTTCAGCCCTTTCGGTGTTCCCGCCTCATAGAGCATATTCCAGATGTCAGGAGCCGATTCCGGTGAGGAGTATATCTCAAAGCCGTCTTCTCCGGTGTACCCTGTCCTAGAGATGATGGCATCCCACTTTCCAACCTTCCCCATCGCAAACCTATAATAGCCGATGCTGGTGAGGTCTGCGTTTACAAAGGAAGAAAGGATCTCCTGTGCGAGAGGACCCTGAATGGCGATTTGCGAGTATTCAGTGCTCCGGTTTACGGCTTCGACGCTACCGTTTAGATGATTCCTGATCCACTCGTAGTCCTTGTTAGTGTTGGCGGCGTTCACGCAGAGCATAAATTCATCATCGGAGATCCTGTAAACAAGGATGTCGTCGACGAATGTCCCCTGAGGATAGACTAAGGCCGAGTATTGAACCTTCCCGACCGTGAGCTTGGAAGCATCGTTGCAGGTGATCTTCTGAACGAAGGCGAGGGCATCTCTTCCCCTGATCTGAATCTCCCCCATGTGGCTCACGTCGAAGAGCCCTGCTTTTCCCCGCACGGCGTTGTGCTCTTCGATGACACCGGAATACTGCACAGGCATTTCCCATCCCACGAACTCGATCATCCTCGCGCCAAGCTTTTTGTGGATCTCGTTTAAGGGGGTCTTCCTGATCATGGTCTCAAAAAGAATAAAAGTTGAGTGAAGCTATTATTGATTTAATGAATGCATAAACTAACACAGGGATTTAAGACATGTCAAGATTTTGCAGGATAGGAAGAAAGCTATTAGAGGCCGAGGATGTCGGAGATTCCGCGCATTGCGTCGACGCTGAGCTCGATGAAACGCTCCAGCGGTTGACCGATCCGTTCGCACTCCAGGATCGATTCGCGGCTGACATTCTTGGCGAAGGCTTTTTCCTTCATTCTCTTCCGGACGGAGTTAGGATTGAGGCTGCCAAGCCTCCTATCTGGGAGAACTAGCGTTGTTGCCACGATGAGGCCCGTAATTGACTCGGAGGCCGTCAACGCGATCCCCATCTTTGTTTCTCTCGTCCTCCCGATCGCTTCTGCGTTGTGCTCCTGGATGGCAACGATTATATCTTCAGGAATTTCCTTTTTGAGAAGGATCTCCGATGTGACCAGCGTGTGGTTGGGCGCATTATCCTTGGTTTCCTCAAAATCAAGGTCATGAAGCAGACCGCAGAGTCCCCATTTTTCCTTGTCCTCTCCGAGGACTTCGGCAAGTTTGACCATGATGGCCTCTGTTGCCAGGCTGTGCTTGATGAGAACGTCGCTCCTGATCTTCTCTTTCAGCAGACTCAACGCTTCCTCTCTAATCATTGCAATCCCTCCTTCATTACCCTCTTCTTCTGTAAGTCGCTTAAACTCATCTTCCCTTCTCCCTGGGTTGTTTCTGGAAGTATCTTACAATAGAATCTGTCAGGGATGGGATCGTGTATTTTTTCGCCATCGTGTCGATCTTCATCCCAAGCGAGCGGATCGTCTCCGAAGTTATTGGCCCTATGGAGGCAATGCTGACATGCTTCATATGTTTTTTGATGAAATCTTTGCCGACAATGCGCGTGAAGTTGGACACGGTCGATGAACTCGTAAATGTGACCATGTCAATCTCATTCTTCTCAAACTTTCTCTTCAAACAGTCAAATCCCTCCTGCGGGACGACATTCTTGTAAACGACCACGATATCAACTCTTGCGCCGCACTCTTCGAGCTTTTCTTTTAGAAGCCCTCTGGCGACCTCGGCTCTCGGGATGAGGATTTTCTTCCCTTGCGGGCTGAACCTCCCGATGCTCTCGAGGATTCCCTCGGCTCTGTACTCCGAAGGAACGGCATCAGCCATGATGCCTCTCCCGCGGAGCGCTTCCGCGGTTGCAGGTCCAATGGCAATAACCTTCGCATTCCCCAGAAACCTCGAATCCTTCCCCTTCTCCTGCATCCTGTTGAAGAAGAACTCCACTCCATTGATGCTTGTGAAGATGATGATATCGTAGGATAGGAGATCATCGATTGCTCTATCGACTTCCATCCATGAAGAGGGAGGCACGATATCAATGGTCGGAAATTCGATTACATTGGCTCCCATCTTCCTCAGGTACTTCGAGAACTCGCTTGCCTGCATTCCCGATCTAGTCACTACGATTGTCTTTCCGAATAGAGGTTTATTCTCGAACCATTTCAGTCGGTTTCTCAGTTTTACAACGCTACCTACGACGAGAATGACGGGTGCCTTCAACCCTTTTCTCCTTGCCTCTGCAGCGATTCTGGCAAGCGTCGAAACGGCTGTCTTCTGGAAAGGCTTAGTCCCCCACATGATCATGGCGGCAGGTGTCCTCGGGCTTCTTCCAGCATTTATCATCTGCTTTATATTCTCTTCAAGCTTCTTGAACCCCATGAAGATGACAAGCGTATCCGCTCCCATCGCCAACTTGTCCCAGTCCATTGTGCTCTCTGCTTTCTCCTCATCCTCATGCCCCGTGATGAAGGAAACCGACGAAGCGTACTGCCGATGGGTAAGGGGTATTCCCGCATAGGTTGCGGCAGCAATCCCGGATGTCACGCCTGGTATCACTTCAAAATCTACCCGGTCCCTTTTCAACTCCTCTGCTTCCTCTCCTCCCCTGCCGAAGATGAAGGGGTCACCTCCTTTCAGCCTAACTACGACCTTCCCCTCTTTGGCCTTTCCGACAATCAGCTTGCCGATCTCTTTCTGAGGAAGCGTGTGGCTGCCACCCTTTTTCCCAACATAGAGCAGCTCGGCATCTGGCTTTGCGTGTTTCAGAAGCTCCGCCGGTGCAAGAAAATCATATATGATGCAATCGGCGGTGGATATCTCCTCCATTGCTTTCACCGTGATAAGATCAGGGTCTCCCGGCCCCGCTCCTGCCAGAAAAACCTTTCCTTTCTTTCTACTCATTCTAAAACCTTCCAACCAATTTCAGATTCTTTTCCCGAGTATCTCCTCTGCGCCCCTCGCGATGAGTAATTCTGCAAGCTTCTTCCCAAGATTTGCAGCATCTGCTTCCTCTTCGACTTCTCCTTCGATATGATCTTTCAACATCCTGGACCCGTCAGGCGATGTGATCACACTTTTGAGAGTCATTCTTCCGGAATGGACCTTTGCAAAGGCAGCGATGGGGGCAATGCATCCGCCTCCAAGCCTCTTCAAGAAGTTTCTCTCCGCAATGACGGAGAGGAACGTCTCGTGATGATTAATGGCAGAAACGACGTCGACTGACTCGCTGTCATTATCCCTGACCTCAACGCCTATGGCTCCCTGACCCACTGCCGGCAGGAAACCGTTATCCAGGAGGAGCGAGTACCTTACATCTTTAATTTTGAGCCTCTCCATGCCTGCATAGCTGAGAATGATGGCATCATAGTCGCCGCTTTTCAATTTCCTGAGCCTCGTGTCCACATTTCCGCGCAGCAACCTGCACTCTATGTCCGGTCGCCTCGCCATTATCTGAGCTTTCCTTCTCACGCTCCCCGTCCCTATCACGGAACCCGCGGGGAGATCATCCAGATTTGATCCATTCCTCGTAATGAGAGCGTCGGACACGCTTCCCCGTTCAAGAACTGCAGCCAGTCTCAACCCGTCGATCTCTTCGGTGGGCAGATCTTTCATGCTGTGAACTGCAAGATCCACCTCTTCTGATAAGAGGGCTTCCTGTATCTCCTTGACAAAGGCACCTGTGCTTCCTATCCGATCAAGCGGTGCTTCGCGATAGACATCTCCTCTTGTTTTGATGACCTTCACCTCCATCTTGATCTCTTTAAACTTCTCTGCGAGCCTTTCCATGACAAGATTAGCCTGATAGAGAGCCAGGGGGCTTCCGCGTGTACCTATCCTGTAAGTTCTCTCCCTCATAATAGTAAAAAGTTATTTTCCATGTCGTGCTTCACCGTTCTGCCTGCTCTTATCGCCTTCCTCATTAGCAAGTCCGAAGATCTTCTCGTACCGATCGATCAGGTCCACGGCATTCTCGCTATTCGCTGATATCTTGAGATTGCTGAGCGGCGCATGCAGGATCTTATTGATGATGGAGAAGACAAGATGCTCTAGCCTTTGTATCTGCTCCGGCGATGATGCTCCGAGCTTCCCTGAGAACCTCTCAAGTTCTTCCCTCCCTATCTTGTATAATTTGTTCTTGAGCTGAGCAATGGTCGGCGTAACAGCAAGGACGGAAAGCCATTTCTCAAAGGCCTTCGTTTCCTCGGCAAGGATCTTCTCCGCGATTTCAGCTTGGTTTTTCCTCTCCTCGATGTTCCCATTGACGACCTCTTGAAGGTTGTCGATGTCGTATAGGTAGATGTTGTCGACCTCGTTCACCCCGGGGTCAACGTCTCGCGGAACGGCGATGTCGATGATAAAGAGCGGCCTTCCCCTCCGAAGTTTAATGATCCTGTAAGCGTCTTCTTTCTTGATGATGTAATGTGGTGCCGCCGTGGAGCTGATCACGATATCTACTTTCTCCATGTATGTTAGGAATTCATCATAGTTGATGGCGATTCCATTGAACATCTCTGCTAGCTCCACCGCTCTCTGGAATGTTCTGTTTGAGACAAAGACCGCTGTGATGCCGTTTCTTACCAGATGCGTTGCCGCAAGCTCGCTCATCTCGCCGGCGCCGAGGATCATAATGGACTTCCCTGTGAGATCGCCAAAGATCTTCTTTGCAAGCTCGACGGCCGCGTAACCGACCGAGACGGCACTTTTTGCTATCCCCGTCTCGCTCCTCACTCTCTTTGCTATGGAGAAAGCTTTCTGAAACAACTTGTCCAGGATGATCCCGGTAGCGTTCAATTCCTTTGCCAGGCTGTAAGCTGATTTTACCTGCCCAAGGATCTGCGGTTCTCCAACGATCATGGAATCAAGGCTCGAGGTGACCTTAAAGATGTGGTTGATCGCCTCTTTTCCAACGTAACGGTAGCTGTACTTCTTGAAATCCTCCGGGGAGAGGCCATGATAGTCGCAGAGGAATTTCTGGATGGAGTAGATTCCCCGATCATGGTCAGAGTTCGCGATGACCTCAACCCTGTTGCAGGTGGACAGGATGATGCACTCCTCCACCCCATCCATTGCCTTTAGGGCTGTTATGGATTCTCTAATCTGACTTTCGGTGAAGGCCAGCCTTTCTCTTACAGCAAGCGGGGCGCTCTTATGATTTTCGCCAACTACGACAATCGCCATTCTTATGGATTGACTCCAAACATGATGATAAGGCCTGCCATGAAACCAAGGATGGTGAGATAAGCCGATCTCTTTCCTCTCCATCCTTTCACCAATCTGGCGTAAAGCGCAACGGCCACGATGATCCAGGCCACGAGCGAGAAAGTTTCCTTGGTCTGCCAGACCCAGAAGGCGTTCCTTACATTAGCGCTCCACACAGCTCCTGAAATGATCGCCAAAGTCAAAAGCGCGAATCCCCAGAGAAGCGATTGAAAGCCGATTCTGTCGCAGGACTCGATCGAAGGCATGAATTTAAAAAGATGGCTCCGTTTCCTCTTCTTGAGGATATGATCCTGAAGGAGGTAGAAGAGGCTTCCCGCAAATGCGAGGAACAGTGCCGCCACTCCCAGAGTCGCAACGGTCACATGGAAAAGGAACCAGATAGGTTGCTGGGCGGAAGGGATAGGGATGACATCCTTCACCAGCATGTTGCATGTGAAGAGGAGAACCAGGCTCATGGGGATAAGAACGGTACCAAGGACATCGATCTTATATCGGATGTAACTGATCAGATAAACTAAGATGATAGCCCATGAGAGGAAACAGAGAAATTCATGCAAGTTGGAAAGCGGGAATCTCCCCATGGAAACACCTCTCTGATGGATGGCGGCAAAATGGAAGGCAAAGCCAAATGCTGCTAAGATGGGTGTCAGTATTTTCAGCCATTTTTTGGTTGAGAAAGCACCTGTGAAGGATGTCACAGCCGCCAGAAAATAGAATCCGATATAAAATCTCAGGAAAATAATATCCAAATCTATTCCTTTTAAAGAATCTGAATTATAGCATTGCAGTCCCAAAAATCACATAAACCATGCCCTGCTGAGAAGATGATCGTTGCTTGCAGGAGAAGGGGAGGCGGGTTTTATAAGATAGGGTTTGAGAAGAGATTGATGGTAGGCTTGAAAAGAAGGTTGATTGGTAGAGGCCTTTAGCGATGGTTATGAAAGAATTGCCCCATCCTCCCCTTTTTTTATTATTTTATCCTCCGATCTTTCCATGATCCCTTCGATTATGTTCGAAGCCGCCTCATGCTTCTGGATGAGACTGCTGTACTGTTTCTGCTCGATGAGATTGAGCCGTCTCGCGAGATAGATGTAATAGCGGAGGTATATCATCAGGGTATGCAAACGCTTCAATGTGAGAAAATCATCACAATCCTTTTTCCTTCCGGCCCATTCAGATGCCGAAGCTCCACAGAGGACAGCAGTCTCTCTGAGCTGCCTGGAGAGGCAGTCCCTCTCCTCATGCGGGAGAGACTTCGCTGCTTCGAAAACTTTCAAAGTTAATTCATCGACGAGCTTCCAGGTCTTGATCCTGCTAGTATTGCCATCACCCCTTTTCAGGTTGCAATCACATTCGCCACCTATTCTCTTCGTAAACATATTCCCATACCCTTATCCTGACCGTGGGGCCGAATAGAACGACAGCCATCATCCTATCCTTCTCATCGCTGATATAGACTGTTCCACTGCTGGAGTCGCCCGTCGGCGAAAAAGAAGCGATGTCAGACTTCCCCAGCTTGATCGGATCGTCCGGATTCTCGATGAAACCGGTTTCGGGAGGTATCTTTCTGATAGGCTTCCCCTTCAGGATGCTGAAATCGACATTCCCATATCTGCTCTTGATCTGATAGGGGCCATTGATAAGAATATCTTTGCCGGAGTTGATATCGGCCGTCCGTATACCATTGTTGTTCCCATCCTCATAAATTCTATAGAGGTATAGATCCTGTTCCTTCTTGAATTGAACGCCAATGCTTTTCCCTTTCGAGACTGCATGCCACCGGGCTTCCCGGAATACGGCAGCGATTTCCCTAATTGCCCCTCTCACCTTCGCTTTGCCGACCATGCCAGCAACGTGCGGAACGGATACTGATGCGATCATCCCACCGATCGCCAGCACACAGACGATCTCTGTCAGGCTGTTTCCGTTCTCCCTTTTCATATTCTCCTCAAGGAAAGCCACGATGAGGGGGCAGTATAGCCCCCCTCTCTCACTGAGTTTGTGCCTGGATTTATTCCTTTGATTCTTTTCCGACAGTTATGAGGTCCTTCAGCTTCTGAAAGTTCTTTTCCCCGATCCCCTTGACTTTCATGAGATCCTCGACGCGCTTGAATGGCCCGTTCTCAGAGCGGAAATCTACGATTCGTTTAGCAAGGGCCTGACCGATTCCGGGAAGCTTGATGAGCTCTTCGACCGATGCGGTATTTATGTTGATGAGATCTTTCCCTTTCTTCTCGGGAGTGTCAGCCGCCAGTAGAAAAGACGAAACGATCATGACGACCGATATTAGATAGATCGCTCTTCTTAATAAGATGTTCTTCATTCTAATCCTCCATCGTATTCTGCCTTTCAGAATTTTGGGCGGCTCACGCCGCCCTTGCTCTTAAATTAAAGGAAGCCGGAAATTTAAAAACTCCTTCATCGCTGCTCATTCTTAGAATCTATCAGATGGGCTTCACCTCCTTTCCTCATTCAGGAAGAGGGCGGGGGGTAAAATACCCTCTTCCCCGATTGTCAGGAAGGTTTGACTGCTGGCATTCCATCACGCTTCCTGCAATCCGTCGATGAAGCCAACCTTTGCTGCAACTTCGATACCACAGGCTGGAATTATGAATGGATGTTTTTCAAGCTTGCGCGAAACGGGGAATTTCAGAGGAAATTATGAGAAATTTCTTTTCAAGCACTATCCAAAAAGCATGTAGACAAAAGAAGGACGCGGATGTTTGTCGCATTAGGCTTCAGATGGGATTAGAGGATGTATTAATATGTATCAGATCTCGGCAATCCGATGATAGACAGTAAGGCTTCGAGGACGCCACCACCGATGCTTCTCGCCTTGTCGGAGATGGTGAAGCAGTAATCATAGACCCCTCGCGGATCGACGTCTCCTATCTTCATCCCAGCTTTCACTACAATTCCATTCCGGAGCAATCCCCTGATGATCCCGGAAGCCTTTGCCACAAGGGGAGTTCCAGAACATCTTCCGACCTCGTCTCCTTCCACGACATAATCTCCAATGCTGAAGGTTGATTCAAAGGGACCGTCGGCCGATGCTCTCAGGACCCTCTGATGGGTCATCCCTTCAACGACTGCTGGCGTTTTATCATCCGGAAGAGCAGAACCCTTATAGTAGACTTTTCCGAGATAGTGTCCGCGTTTCGTCTCGACGACAGCGTGACAATCAACTCCGGCCGTGAATCCTGGCCCCAGAGCGATGACAACAGAAGCATCACTTATGGACGTTCCGGTATTCATCTTCGCCATGATTGCATCCACCAGGGCGACAGGGCAAAATTCTTTTGTAATCCTGGCTTCTGGATCGACGATCACGGCAATCTTTCCATCTTTAATCACGTTGTATGCTTCTTGTGCGCTGGAGATCCTTATGGCCTTGGCTCCTTCCACAGTTGCCTTCCCATCGTAGATAGCTTCGGAAAAAGAGACCTTCCTTCTTATTGCGAGAGGATGTTCTATCTCTGTCATGATTATACCAAAACCTGCCAGGAAGAGCCGGTGCGCCACGCCAGAAGCAAGATCCCCGGCTCCGCGGATGACCACGATCTTTTTATTGCGCATATTTTCAGTCTTTCAATCTCTTTGCTGCTTTCCTTTTGACGCTGATGATCTCGGCCAGAATGCTGACAGCGATCTCCTCTGGAGTCTCGGAACCGATATCGAGCCCCACCGGACATCTGACTCTCTTCAGGAGTTTTGCATCGATCCCATCTTCCGCTGCGGCCTTTTTAAAGAGCTCCTCTCTCTTCCTCTGCGATCCTATCATCCCGATATAGGCAGGATCTTTCCGGATTGCCGTCAGGAGTGCCCTTCTATCCGACTCATGGGACATGGTCGCTATGACAACATACGAGCTGCCGTCGATCTCCGGCAAGCCAGTCGAGAAGGAGCCGTCCGTGAGAACAAAATGGATGGCGGATGATCGATAATCAGGCTGCAGCGCCCCCATCAAAGATGATCTCTTCACGAAGCGCGATTTCTCAAAGGATTCTTTTACCTCTTTCCTGTGATCCACCACGAAGATCTCAAAGCCCATATTCTGCGCCGCCTGTACCAGGGATGACCCGACGTGTCCTGCACCGAAGATGATCAGCTTATCCGGCGGATTCAAAGCTTCGATGAGAACTTCTGCTTCACCGCCACAGGTCATGCCGAGGCCCCCCTCTCCTTCGCGGAAGCTATATCTCTTCACGATTGCGTTCCCTTCCCTCATGAGCTGCTGCGCATCTCTTACGACGACCGCTTCGAAAGAACCTCCTCCGATGCTGAAGAAGGACTCTCCCTCCATCGTGATGATCATCTTCGCTCCTGTCTTTCGAGGCGTGGATCCTCTCGATGAAATTATGCTTGCGATGGCGATCCTTCTTCCAGATTTCAACAGCTCAGCGACCTTCGAATAGAACTCAATCATCTTCGTTATGCCCCCTGTTCTTTATTTCCCCTGATTGCACCCTCACTTTCTCTGAATTTCCCGCACTTTGATCTCCTCGATAAACTTCAGATAGGAGGTCATCGTGCCGATGATGAACCCCTCCAATCCATCGAGAAAACCAAGCTTCAGGATGTAGCTCTTTATGAAACGACCTGGAGCGCAGAACAAAAGGTTCAGAAAAGAAAACCCCTTGCCGGAATCGACCCTTTCCCTTGCCAACCAGGTTGAGTAGCTTTCAATCCTTTTCAGGTAGTCGCCGATATTCCTGTAAGTGAAGTGGATTAGACCGCCCTGCAGATACCCCACTTTACCATCAACGACAACTTTTTCATGGATGTTCTTCCCGTCCCATCTCCCTCGTGATTTCCTCCAGACCCTGATCTTGTAATCGGGATACCATCCTGAGTGTATGATTAGCTTCTTACCATAATAGTTCATCCTCGGGACATAGTACCCATCGCATCCCTCCTTCGAACCGCTCTCAGCCAGGATCCGAATTATCTCTTCTCTAAGTTCTACAGTAACTCTTTCGTCTGCATCGAGCGAGATGATCCAATCATTTTGCGCCTTTTCCACGGCGATGTTCTTCTGGTCGCGGAAGCCCGCAAATGGATGGACGAAGAATCTTGCTCCCGCCTGATTGCATATCTCCTCGGTCCTGTCAGTCGATCCGGAATCGACGACGATGATCTCATCTGCCCACTTCAGCGATTCCAGGCACTCGCCGATGTTCTCCTCTTCGTTAAAAGTGATTATACAAGCAGAGATTTTTTCTTTCGTCGAGGCAGAGAATTTAACCATTATTTTCTCCCTGGCTCATCATCGCGATTTCTTCATAATATATCTTCTCATAGGCATCAACCATTTTCCTGTAAGAGAAATCCCTGTTTGCTTTTTTCTTTGCTTCCTCTCCCATCGAGGTTCTCAGCTTCTCATCCCCTGCCAGTTGCATCAACCTTTCCGCGAGCGCAAGAACATTTCCGCCAGGGGTGAGAAACCCCGTGACTCCATCTTCCACAACTTCTGCAAGGCCCCCAGTTTTGAAAGCTACAACTGGGATTCCTGCAGCCATGGCCTCAATTGCAGCAATTCCCAGGCCTTCAACAAGGGAAGGGACTGCCATGATATCGACGGAAGCCAGAAAATCCTTGATGTTCTTCTGCTCTCCGAGGAAGAAGACCTTCTGCTTGAGACCTCTCATCTCTGCCCGCTTCTTCAATGCAGGAAGCTCATTCCCCTCACCAACAAATGCAGCCTTCACTCGGACATCTCTTTCGGAGAGCACAGATATCGCATCCATGAGATATTCCTGTCCTTTGATCCCGTTGAAGGCGCCGACGTGTCCTATCAGAATGTCCTCTTCTCTCAGACCGAGCATCTCCCTGAAGAGCCAACCTGAGCCTGTAGAAAAATTCTCAGTGATGATGCCGCTATGGACCACGGATATCTTTTTCTGGAAACCAGATTCCTGGAGCGATTTCTTCACGCTTTCCGAAATGCTGACCATTCTGAAACGAAACCGGTTCAGGAGGAGCGTCGAGAAGGATCCGAGCCGACGATTGATCCTTCGCGTTACGACAAGCGGATAGCCTGAATATTTTGAGAGAAGAAGGGCAAAAAGGATCCCGCGCCAGGAATGAAGGTGGATGATTACATCTCTTCCTCTTGAAGTTTTGCTCCCCTTTGAGAGCTCACCCCTGCTTAAGTCCATTATTTCTTTCAGAACTTTTAGCGCGCATGGGAAGTCCCTGATGTCTGCCTGATTGGCCTGAGTCACTGACTCGATCCTGAAGAGCGCAGGGTGGATCTTCGAAAGCGGGAATGACCTAACCCATAGTTCCCCATTCTCCGATGTCAGCAAAATGTTCCTGCGCCCTCTAGATAATAGCTCCTGCATAAGAAGAAGAACCTGGTTCTGCCCTCCTCCCCACCCTTTCTCGGTATCGACGTGAACTACGGTGATTTCGCGATCAGGCATCTTTAACGATCTTTCAGAAAGTCTTCGACCTCTCTGAGAAACTCTTCGACGATGTCGCGCTCTTTGACCTTTCTTATGATGGTTCCCTTCCTGAATATAAGAGCCTCTTCTTTGCCACCCGCGATTCCCAGATCGGCTTCCATGGCTTCGCCAGGACCATTGACGGCACATCCCATTATCGCTATTCTGACCGGTTTTCTGATCCGGCTCAGGCTCTTCTCGATCTCCGCCGCTACGCCGGTCATATCAATTTCGCACCGTCCACAGACAGGACAGGAGACGATAAAAGCACCATCCTGCCTGATCCCCATTGAGCGGAGGATTTCCAGGCCGATCTCCACTTCTTTCTCTGGATTCCCGGTGATGGAAACCCGAAGCGTATCGCCGATCCCTTCAGAAAGGAGAATCCCGAGTCCTATGGATGACTTTATCGCCCCTCTGAAAGAGGATCCAGATTCGGTGATTCCAATGTGAAGAGGATATTCGACTTTTTCGGAAAGGAGACGATATGAAGCTACGGTTCGCTGGATGTCCGAAGCCTTAAGGGATATGACTATCGATCCGAAATCGAGTGACTCCAGGATCGCGATGTGCCTCATGGCAGATTCGACCATCGCCTCTGCATTCACCTCACCATACTTCTTCAGGATATCTTTCTCGAGAGACCCAGAGTTGACCCCTATTCTTATCGGGATATCCCTCTCCTTTGCCATCCGGACGACTTTTTCAACCCTTCCTCGCTCGCCGATATTTCCAGGATTGATCCTGAGCTTATCGACTCCTCCTTCCATGGCGATAAGGGCAAGACGATAATCGAAATGAATGTCTGCAACAAGCGGGATGGAAATCTTCTTCTTGATTTCACGCAGGGCTTCTGCCGCCTCTCCGTCAGGTACGGCGCACCGGATGATCTCGCATCCTGCATCCTCGAGTCTCCTGATCTGCTTGATAGTCGCGGGGATGTTTCTGGTGTCCGTCTTGGTCATCGACTGAACCGTGATGGGAGCGCAGCCCCCGATAAAAAGATTTCCCACCATTACCTTCTTCGTCTTTTTTCTCACAGGATTCATTTCCCGCTCCCGCGATTCCTCCAGAACTTTCTAACTCACTCTACCGTTCTTCGAAGCTTTCTTTTATGAAATTACATTCGATGAGAATCTTATGAAAAGAAGCTTTTGATGATGTCGAAATATATGATGATGCCGGTCAGGACTATGAGAAAGATCAGTCCTAGCTGCATGATTATCTCCTTCACCCGGGCGTTGAAGTCCTTCCTGATTGCGGCTTCGGTAATCAGGATGAGGATGTATCCACCATCCAGAACAGGAATTGGAAAGAGATTGACGATGCCGAGCTGCAGGCTCACCAGCGCGATGAAATAGAGAAAATATATGAACCCTTCCCGGTAGCTTTCCCTCGAAAGGGAGGCGATCTCGATGGGTCCCGAAAAGACTCTTGGCGATAGGCCGCCCCGGATAAGATTCTTGAGCGTTACAAAGATCAGTGTCATGTTGGAGTAGGCAAATCTCAGGCTCTCTGCGACGGCTCCCGGGAAATCTTTCTTGATTAACTTGGTAGCCATCTCAAATCGCACGCCGATGATCCCCCTTCCCCCCTCGTTTCTCGGCGTGACCACTTTCTCTATATTGGTGTTGCCCCGCTTGATCAGAAGCGTGAGAGGGATTCCTGCGCTTTGCGAGAACCGTGAGACCAGTTCCTTGCTGTCATCCACGAGTTCTCCGTTGATCCCGACTATCCGATCGCCAACTTTCAGACCTGCCTTATCTGCGGGCGAGCCTTTGATCACCTCGCCGACGTGATAGGCGATCCTGAAGTAAAGCCCCGTGTATCCTTCCCTGTATTTCGAATCAGGATTGGCAATGATGGAAAGCTCTTTTTCCATCAGCTCTCCACCTCTCTCGACCATGATGCGGGCAATCGTATCCGGTCTCAGGAAGATGATCCTTGTAAAATCCTCGAGCGATCCGAGCTTCTTGCCGTCGATTTCGAGAATCCTATCCCCGGATATTATCCCTGCCTTTTCTCCCGGCGATCCTTCTTTGACAACCTCAACTACTGGTGTGCCCTCGGGGAGTGCGGGCGCCTGGATGCCATGCATGAAGATGAAGGTCGCAAGGACGATGGATAGCACGATGTTAAAGAGGGCACCCATGACGATGACCAGGAACCGCTGGTATCTCGGCCTCGAGAGGAACTCGTTATAATCTAACCGGTCGTGCTCATCTGGATTTTCGCCAGCAAGCTTAACGTATCCCCCAAGCGGGATTAACGAGATCCTGTAATCAGTCCCGCTCTTCCTGCTTCTGTATCCGACGAGTCTATTGCCGAAGCCCAATGAGAAAACCTTCACTTTGATCCGGAAGAGCCTTGCCATGATGAAATGACCGAACTCATGGATGAAGACGAGTATCCCCAGAACGAAGATGAATGTTAAAAATGATTCAACGATGGTACGCAATCAAGCCTCCCTATCCTGCACCTTCAAGTTTAGCTGCATTTATCAACCACACATCTTAAAAGCCATGCAAGATGATCGCATCTGCGCCTATATCTTGAAATCTCAATTAAGTTCCCTGATGAAGCGCAATGTTTCACTCCTTGCCTGACGATCTGCTTCAAGCACTGCTTCCAGAGTGATATCGTGGACGACCTGTGCATGCTTCATCACCCTCTCGATGATTTCCGGTATCTTTGTGAAGGATATCTCTCCGTCGAGGAAGTGCTGTACCGCAATTTCATCGGATGCATTAAGGATGGCTGGCATGGTTCCACCCACTGCTATGGCATCATAGGCAAGCCGCAGGCAGGGAAACCGCTCCGGGTCGGGATGAAAAAACTCCAGTGGCCCCATTGCTGTCAGGTCGAGCGACATAAGATCCGCTTCGATCCTCTCTGGATAAGTTAGCGCATACTGGATTGGTCCCCTCATGTCGGTGATACCCATCTGGCATTTTAATGAACCATCATTGAACTCTACCATGGAATGGACGATGCTCTGCGGGTGGAGGAAGACATCTATCCTTTCCTGGAGAATCCCGAAGAGCCAGCGCGCTTCGATGATTTCCAGCCCCTTGTTCATCATGGTAGCGGAATCGATTGTGATCTTTCGCCCCATATCCCATGTTGGGTGCTTGAGAGCTTCCTCGGGAGTTACCTTTTCAAGCTCTTCCTTTCCGAGATTCCTGAAGGGGCCCCCGGATGCGGTCAGGATCAATCTTTTCACATCCTCTATTCTCTCTCCACGTAGACACTGATGGAGCGCCGAATGTTCGCTGTCGATGGGAAGCACCTGAACATTTTGTTTCTTTGCCTCCCTCATGATGAGCTCGCCACCAACGACCAGAGCCTCTTTATTGGCAATGGCCACAGCCTTACCACTTTCAAGGGCTCGCAGTGTCGGGATAAGGCCAATAGCACCGACTGCAGCCGATATCACAAAATCGGCTTCGCTGTGAGTTGCAACTTGAACCATCCCCTCCTCCCGGCTCACGATCTCTATCTCGTCTCTCACAATGGTGTCTTTGTCTTTTTCCGTTCCAATCTTTCCGCCAGCGGCACGCGCCATATCCTTGATCGCTTTCCTGACCTTCTCTGCGCCGGCTTCCGTTGAGACAGAAACGAGGAGAGGATTGAATTCTCTGATCTGCTCCAGGACGAGAGCAACGTTGTTGCCACAAGAGAGGGCTACGACCCTGAAGCGGTTTCTATTTTCGCGGATTACTTCAAGGGTTTTTCTCCCTATGTATCCGGTTGAACCTATGATCGAGATATTTTTCATGATGCAAAATCTTATCTCATTTGATGAAAAGCTGGTAGTAATAATAAAGGGCGGGACCAGTGAATAGGAGGCTGTCGAAACGGTCGAGAAAACCGCCATGACCCGGAAGTATCACGGAACTATCCTTGATGTTGGCTGCCCTTTTGAATGCGGACTCCGCAAGGTCACCGAAGATCCCGAGAACCCCAAGAACAAGCCCGAGAATTAGAGCATCGTGCAAATCGATTCTTCTGTAGAACCAGAGCATCGCGACGAGAGCAGCAACGATGCTGAACAGGATTCCTCCGATTGCTCCCTCGATCGTCTTGTTCGGGCTGATCCTTGGAGACATCTTATGGCACCCCAGCGTCTTCCCCACGTAGTAAGCAGCAGAATCTCCTATCCAGACGACAAAAAAAAGAAAAACGAGCAGGTCCTTTCCATCCTCACCGGGGATAGCCCTCAGGCCAACCTGATAGCCGAGAGTGTAGCCAATGAAGAAAATCGGAAAGAAGGTCGCCATCACCGAATTAATGATGCCCGGGAAATCATCTATCCTGATCATGGAGATAAGCAGAACGAGCGTGATTGATATGACAATTGGATATCCCACAAGAAATTTCGGTTCGAGGAAGGAGTAGGCGATCCCGAGCGATAGGATCACCCCCAGGACTTTATGGCACCGGTATCCCAGTTGCTCGAGAATCCTGTACAATTCAAGGCTCGCAAACGAGGCTGCAATGCCGCATATCACGAAAAAATAAACAGCGTTACCAAATTTTATGATGACCAGAAGAATGGGAAGAAGAATCATGGCGGTCAGGATTCTCTTCATCCAGTCAACTCCAGTACCTATCACTTTTACCAGAATACCTGTATAAGCACAATCGTTTTCCTATCGCCATCGATTTGATAACTATTTTTTTGTTAGGACCCCGGTGTCTTTTTCTTCCCGGTGATTCTCCTCGATGCCTCCATAGCGGCGTTCCCTCTTCTGATAGTCGGCGATTGCCTGGAAGAGCTCCTTTCGGCGGAAGTCCGGCCATAGAGTCTCAGTGACCCAGATCTCAGAGTAGGCGATCTGCCACAGCAGGAAGTTACTGACCCTCAGCTCCCCACTCGTTCTGATGAGAAGATCAGGATCCGTCAAGCCTGCAGTGTAAAGGTAACATGCAAAGGATCGCTCATCGAGCAGACGCTCATCGATCCTCCCTGCCTTTCCATCCTTCACTATCTTCTTCACGGCATCAACGATCTCTGCCCTTCCACTGTATCCTAGGGCGATGTTGAAGAGGAGCCCGCTATTCTTCTCTGTATCTTTTTCTACTTCCTGAAGGATATCTTCAATCTCTTCCCCGAGGAGATGAAGTCTTCCCATTGCTTTGAACCTGATATTATTCTTGATCAGCGTCTCTTTTTCTTTATGGACATACTCTTTGAGGAGAGACATGAGGGTGTCGATCTCCGCTCTGGGTCTTTTGAAATTTTCGATGGAAAAGGCATAAAGGGTGATAATCTCGAGGCCGAGCTTGGCTGCCGCTTCAATGGTATCGCGCACGGATTCGATCCCGGCCCTGTGGCCGCTGACGCGAGGGAGATTTCTCATCCTCGCCCACCTCCCGTTCCCATCCATGATGATGGCAACGTGCCGAGGGAGATGTGCGAAGTCTATCGTGCGGAGGATATTTTCTTCCTCACTCCCCTTCTCCGCAAGCTCTTCAAGATCAATCATGTTTGTACCTTGCTGCGGATTATATCAACCATATCCTCCATTTTCAATAAATTGCCCGTCTGGAATCTTTTGAGGAATAGATAAGATCAACTTTATATATGAGCTATGCGAAGAGCTGTTGAAATCGATAATTGAGAAACATTAGAGAGGAAAATGCACACACCTTTTTCGGCTATTCGAATCAGATAAAAGTCATTTCTTCTTGTAACCTTCGGGGTGGGCTCTGTGCCATTTCCAGGCTGTTTCTATAATGTCGGCGAGAGATGGAAATCTGGCTTTCCATCTGAGTTCCTCTACGATCTTCGCGGAGCTGGCCAAGAGAACGGCAGGGTCTCCTTGCCTTCTCTTACCGATTTTGACCGGAACATCTCTGCCGGTTACCCGTTTGACCATTTCAATTACTTCAAGAACTGAGAAGCCTTCACCATTCCCGAGATTGAATATCCTGCCTGCGCCTCTATTTCTTTCCAGAAATACCATGGCTAGGATGTGCGCTTCCGCTAGGTCCATGACGTGGATGTAATCTCTGATGCAAGTCCCATCGTAGGTAGGATAATCATCCCCGAAGACTTCTACACTCTCGATCCTCCCAAGGATTGCCAGAAGGAGTCTCGGTATGAGATGTGTTTCATCAGCATGGTTCTCTCCAATCGTTCCATCAGGGTCTGCCCCTGCCGCATTGAAGTATCGTAGCGAAACATATCCGATACTATAACTCCTGCGATACCATTCAAGGGCTCTCTCGAAGGAGAGCTTTGTCTCACCATAAGGGTTCGTCGGATCCTGGGGATGGTTCTCCTTTATCGGGATCTCTTTCGGCTCCCCATAAACGGCAGCGCTGGATGAAAAGACTATCCCTTTTACCTTTTCCTCCCTTAGAAAATCGAGCATGCGGAGCGATTTAATGAGGTTGTTCTCATAGTACTTTGAGGGATTGACGATGGATTCACCGACGAGCGAATTTGCTGCCATGTGGATGATGAAGGGGGGATCGTCATCGGCAATGGCTTTCCCGAGGACTTCAGGGTCGCTGAAGTCACCTATGATTAACCGGCACTCTCCGATGGAGTCTCTATGTCCCTCGCTCAGATCATCGATGACGATGGGCGCCTCGCCCATCTCGACCAGCCTCTTGACAATGTGGCTTCCTATGTAACCTGCCCCTCCCGTCACAATTACCGACATTTCTCTTCCCTCTTATCAATAGATTTTCTAAGAAAAGATGCTTTGTGCATCTGACATCAATACATCCAGCATACATTTAAAAGATTCTAATCCTGCATAAGAACTTCAATAGTACACTCTGGCGAGAAAGAGTCCTTTGGCCGGAGCCGCAAAGCCGGCTTTCCTTCGATCTCTTGCCATCAGGATCTCCTCTATTTCTCGCTCGCTATGTTTCCTCTTCCCTATCTCGATCAGTGTGCCAACGATGTTTCGAACCATGTGTTGCAGGAAGCCGTTGGCGATGATCCGGTATTTGATCATCGCACCCGTAACCTCAATCCCAGAATGATAGACTGTTCTGACCTTGTCTTCAATATTAGAATGAGAGGAGCAGAAAGAGGTAAAGTCGTGTTCGCCGAGAAAGATTGCTGCCGCTATGCTCATCCTTTCCTGATCCAGTTTGTAAGGGATATGCTTTGCCAGAGGGGCCAGGAATGGAGGGATAACCTCTCCGTTCCAGATCTGGTAGTAATATTCCTTTTTCTTGGCATCCTTCCTTGCATTGAAACCCATCTCTGCCTCCCCCATATCTATGACGGCTATCTCTTCGGGCAGAAGCGAGTTGATCCCTTTGAATATCTTATGGATGGGAAGCTGGTTTAACGTCTTGAAGTTCGCGACCTGGGCGAGGGCATGAACCCCCGCATCGGTCCGTCCAGCGCCGATAATCCTTACCTTCTCATTCAGGATCAGAGATAGCTTTTCCTCGATGATCTCCTGGATGGAGAATGCATTTTCCTGGATCTGCCAGCCATGATACTTAGTCCCGACATACTGCAGGATCATCCGAATATTTCTTAGCATCACTTCATCCGACATCGGAATTTAAATCCAATCTTAGAAATCATCGCACTGTCATTGACTGGCAACAGATGTTTAATTTAGGATGAATTATCTTACGCTCTCTCGGCATGATGTCTTAAATTCCACGGAGTATCTTTCAGTATCTATCGTCATTTTGATTCCGAGAGGAATAGTCACTTTCTTCAAGCAATGACCTGCCGGGAAGTTATAGAGGACCGGTATCCCTCTATTCCCGAAATACTCCTCGAGAATCTCTTTGATGCTCCTCTTCCCTGGAGAGAGTCTGGATTCAACGCAGCCAACGAGTCTTCCTACAATCACTCCTCTCAATTTTTCCAGCTTCCTTGCCATGGAGAGATGAGACAGCAACCGGTCGATCCTGTAAGCCTCCTCTCCCATCTCCTCCCAGAATAGAATCTTTCCGGAAAAATCGGGTTCAAAGGGTGTTCCGAGCAGGTTCGCAATCAGCGTGAGACAACCACCCTCTGCGACTGCTTCGGAACGACCTTCAACCAAAACCTGACGCTTTCCTATTTTTATCCTAAAGCTCTTTCCCAAGAGTAGTGCCCACAGAGATTTTTCGTCGTAGCATTTCAGATTCCTCAGCTCCACTGCGACTGGACCATAAAAGACAGGAATATCTACAATCTTTCGTACGGTAAGGAATAAGGATGTGAGATCGCTGTAGCCGAGCAGGATCTTAGGATCTTTCCTTAGCGCATCAAAATTTATTCTATTCAGGATCCTGGAAGTTCCGAATCCTCCCCTTGCGAAGACGATGGCTCTGACCTCGCGATCCTCGATCATCGCATTCAGATCGCAGGCTCTCTCTTCATCGCTTCCTGCAAAGTAACCAGACTTCCTGAAGATGGACTTCCCGAAAATGACATTAAAACCTTTTCTCTTCAGATAGGCCGCTCCTCTCAGCACGTGTTGTCTTTTCACGGCAAACCCCGGCGCCACGATCCCGATCTTCTCCCCGCCTTTCAAGAATCTTATACGCATCATATTAAATACCTTCTTATACTATAAGCCAATGATACTTTCCGGACAATAATAATTAGATTTTATCAATTGATAGTAAATCTTCATCTTGGAAGAACATGGTAGGAAGAAAGCTGGAGAGGGAAGTAAGCCGAATTCTGTCACTGCTAGGCAGTTGGCGATCATTCATCTGGGAGGAAGATTCCTCATCCCCTCAAGCGATCTACCCGGAAGCCTTGAGAGCGGGCCACTCATGAGCTCCCCTATTTGATCTTGCTCCGTGCGGGGTTTGCCTGGCTGCCTATGTTGCCATCGGCACCGGTGGGCTCTTACCCCACCTTTTCACCCTTACCCCGAAGCCTATGAGGCATTGCCGATGGAAAATTTCCACGGCAAGAAAGCCCGAGGCGGTATCTTTTCTGTGGCACTTTCCTTCCCGTTTCCAGGACTGGGTGTTACCCAGCGCACTGCCCTTTGGAGTTCGGACTTTCCTCTCCACCGTTGCCGGTGAAGCGATCGCCTATCCCCCCTCCAGCTAATTGCAAATATACTAGCGCAATGACATAAAAGCAACAATTATGTAAAGCGATGCACTGAGCCTATGAATTGTGTTATTATTATTTAAAACTTTTTAGCCTCCTCAGCGGAGTCTTGGACAAAGGAAGATGGCTCAAGAGAAAAGTTTTCCCAATAGCCCAGATGCCGAACGATCTGTCCTCGGCGCTATAATGCTCGATAACAGGGCGATCAACGTAGCGCAGGAGATCCTTCAGAGCCCTGACTTTTTCCTCGAAAGCCACAGAAAGATTTTTCGAGTTATGGAAGATCTCTCTGAAAGAAGGGTGGCCATCGATATCCTTACGGTCAAGGAAGCGCTGGAATATTCTGGAGAGCTTGAAGCCGTTGGGGGAGCAGCCTATGTCTCCTCGCTGGTCGATGGCGTACCCAAATCGACGAATGTGGAGCATTATGCCAAGATTGTCAAGGAAAAATCAATCCTGAGGAATCTCATCGAGTCTGCCACCGAAATAATTAACAGCTGCTATGAATCCGATTCTCCTCCCGAGGAGCTGCTGGACCTGGCCGAAGCTTCCATATTCAGGATTGCCAGCGAACGACTAAGGACGAACTTCATCCCGATAAGGGACATAGCAAAGGAGAGCCTGACGATCCTGGAGCAGATCGCAGAACACAAGGAGCTCTTGCGCGGAATCCCTTCCGGTTTCGAAAAGTTTGACGAGCTGACGCTCGGTCTTCAGAATGGTGATCTTATCATTATCGCCGCGCGTCCTTCCATGGGCAAAACAACCTTCTGTCTGAACATCGCCCAGCATATCGGAACGAAGACCAATCACAGGGTTGGGATCTTTTCCCTCGAGATGTCCAGAGAGCAACTATTCCTGAGAATGCTCTGTTCCGAAGCCAGGATCGACTCGCATCGCCTGAGGACAGGAGTTCTGAGCAAACCCGAAACGACCAAGCTGAACATGGCATTCAACACCGTCAGCGAGGCTAACATCTTTGTCGATGACACTCCCGGGATCGGGATCATCGAGATGAGAGCCAAGGCCAGAAGGCTGAAGGCGAGGTTTGGCCTTGATCTCCTGATCGTGGACTATCTCCAGCTCATGCGCGGGCGGGGGAAATACGAGAGCCGGTATCAGGAGATTACCGACATCTCCCGCTCTCTGAAGGAGCTTGCCAAAGAGCTTAGGATCCCCATTATCGCTGTGTCGCAGCTTAGCAGGGCGCCGGAGCAACGCGGCAAGGACCGCAGGCCACAGCTCTCCGACCTTCGCGAATCAGGCGCCATAGAGCAGGATGCGGATCTCGTCGCCTTCATTTACAGGGACGAAGTTTACAACCTGGATGACCCTGAGAACAAGGGAAAAGCGGAAATCATCATCGCAAAACAGAGAAATGGTCCCACCGGTACCGTCAATCTTGTTTTCATCAAAGAGTACACGAAGTTCGAGAATCTTGAAACGGTCAGATACGGAGTCTCATAGAAATGCTGTCATGCAAAGATACCATCGAGGAATGCAGAAGAAGATTCATGTTATAGAAATAGAAAAATTCCGACCGACATGGGCTGAGATCGATTTAGATTCCCTTATATTCAACGTCAAGTTAATCCAAAGGAAGGTTGGAAGATCCAGGATATTTCCCGTAATCAAGGCATCGGCCTATGGCCATGGAACAGTCGAAGTATGCTCAGCCCTGGAGAAGTTCAACTTTGATTATCTCTGCGTGGCACTTCTTGAAGAGGCCATCGAGCTCAGAAAAGCCGGATTCCGTCTCCCTCTCCTGATACTCGGCCCTCTGGAGAAATATCAACTGGAAGATGCCATACGATTCAGACTTACTCCCTCAGCTTACAGAATGGACATCCTGGAAGAGATTGAGAAGGTAGCCTCCAAATCGAAGAGAAGGATTTCCTTCCATGTAAAGATAGATACCGGCATGGGACGGTTGGGATTTCTGCCCCGGGAAGCCGAATCCATAGCCGCCATGATCAAGAGATTTCGATTTGCTCGCCTGGAAGGAGTCTTTTCAAACTTCTCTTCTGCCGATGAACCATCGAAGTCTGCTACGAAAGATCAGCTTAAGGTTTTCCTGGATTTTCTATCTGTCATCAGGAGGAACGGCATCTATATCAGGATCAGTCATCTCGCCAACAGCGCCGGCATTCTGAACTTCCCTGAATCATATTTAGATGCTGTGCGGCCGGGCCTGCTCATTTACGGGATAAACCCGACATCCTCTCCTGAGAAATTAAACGTGAAGCCGGTCATGAGTCTCCGGAGCAGGATCGTGTCCCTGAAAGATTACGAGAAGAATTCTCCTATAGGCTACAGTGCCCGATTCTTCACTAAGAGAAAGAGCCGGATTGCAGTTCTTCCCATCGGATACGATGACGGCCTTGTCAGAGCCCTC
The DNA here is from genome assembly GCA_040752675.1 of Acidobacteriota bacterium. NCBI lineage: Bacteria > Pseudomonadati > Acidobacteriota > Acidobacteriota bacterium. The sequence goes on along the minus strand of JBFMGF010000029.1, from coordinate 25,826 downwards.
TCACCGGGCGGCGAAGTGATCATCCATGGACGAAAGGCTCCTATAGTAGGATCCGTGAGCATGGATCTCATCACGGTCGATGTCACCGGGATCAATCGAGTCGGGCTCGGCGATGTCGCTACCATCATAGGCTCCGATTCCACAGAAACGATTACCGTCACCGAGCTCGCCAGAAAGGTCGGAACGATTCCATACGAAATCTTCTGCGGCCTTGGCAGAAGGATTCCAAGAATCTACATCCAGAATCACAAGCCAATCTCAATCAGCTCTTTCATGTTACTGCGGCAGGCATGAAGCTGTGCTATTCTATTAAAGATTTTCCCTGATGGCTCAAAGCCATCTTAAAAGGAAAACCCTCAAAGGAGGTTACGGTATTGGAGAAACATATACTCAAGATCATCGTTATCATCGTATCCCTCATTCTCCCTTTCTATTTCGATCCTTTTTCCAGCCTTGGTTTCGTTCCGGCAAGCGTCTTCATTTTAAATCTAGTCCTTGGCTTTCTCATCGCAGTAGCCATTCTTGCACTTCAGTGGAAATTTAAAAACATTGAGCTCAGAGTGACAATCGGAGCAGCCGTGGGGGTCGTGGTCGGCGCATGGCTTGCCCTCATCGTCAACAGGCTCTTTCCCGCCGATCTGAAGATGCTCGGAGTTTCGCTCCTCATCATCCGTCCAACCATCTATCTCTTCTTCCTTTACACCGGGATAACACTCGGGGCAAGGACGGGAGAGCGATTCGCCATGGAGAAGCTCGTTTCACTATTTAAGGAAGGGGAATTGCGGAAGATGTACAAGATCTTGGATACTTCCATCATCATCGACGGGAGGATTGCGGACCTCTGCGAGACCGGGTTTATCGATGGGATTCTTATCATACCCCAGTTCGTTTTGAAGGAGCTTCAGTATATCGCTGATTCCAGCGACTCCATCAAGCGCAACAGGGGAAGAAAGGGGCTGGATGTCCTTCAGAGGCTGAAGAAGAGTTCACTCATCAAGCTCATCATCAGCGAGGTCGATTTCCCAGAGATCCACGAGGTGGACATCAAGCTCATCGAACTCGCTAGGCAGATGAATGCCAAGATTATCACCAATGACTTCAACCTCAACAAAGTAGCTCAGCTCAGGGGTATCGATGTCCTCAACATCAACGAGCTAGCAAACGCTCTGAAACCCGTCGTTCTTCCTGGTGAGATCATGAAAGTCTTCATCCTGAAGGAGGGGAAAGAGATGAACCAGGGTGTGGGCTATCTTGATGATGGGACCATGGTTGTTGTGGACAATGCCAGAAGACAGATCGGTAAGACGATCGATATCACAGTGACGAGCGTCTTGCAGACGACGGCGGGGAAGATGTTCTTCGGCAGATACGGAAACGACACGGAAAAAATGCGCAAGGATAGAGAAGAATCCTGATGCTTGGATCGAGAATAGCCATCCTTTCGCTGATAATGGCCCTATTTCCGGCATTCCTCGGAGCCGCAACCTGGCATGCCGAGAAACCATCCTTCTTCGTCAACCACTTCGAAAACAGGAGCAGCGAACGTGGCTATTACTGGATCGGAGAGGCTATCGCTGACCTTATATCGCTGGTTATCGAAACAAACGGGGAAGATGTCATAGCGCGAAAAGACAGACTGGATGTCTATAACACCTTCGGCTTTTCACCGATTTCCTCTCCTACGCTTGCCACGCAGATCAGGATGGCGGAGCACCTGCAGGCGACGCATCTAATTTACGGGTCTTTTGATTCCGTGGAGGGTTCTCTGACCGTTCAGATCACCATTCTCGATATTCAGAAGGCATCCCTGTTGAAAAAGTTTAGCGTGTCGGCGACAGTCAGAGAGATTCTCTCCCTGAAGAAAGAGATCTGCAAGAATCTATTCCTCAATGGACAATCCATGGACTGCAGCACCCTTTTCCGGGGAAGCGAGGAAGATGCAGTCCCTCTTCCTGCATACGAGGCTTTCATAAAAGCCACGATCGAAGATTCCTTCGCACGAAAGGAAGAGCTCTACGGAAAAGCAATTGCGCTTTTTCCGGATTTCTCACGAGCCGCCTACGAACTTGGACTACTCTATTTCAACAACTCTCAGTTCAAAGAAGCGGAAAAAATTCTCTGGAAGCTTCAAGAGCGAAAATTCCCGACAGCAGCGGATGCCTGCTTGATCCTCGGCGAGATATTTCTGGATAGAGGAAGAAACTCGGATGCCACCGAAGTCTTGAAGAAGGCGGTTTCTTACGGTGGAACGGGAAAGGCTCATTTCCTCCTCGCCAAGGCCTATTACATGTCGGGTGATCTTGAAAACGCCAGAAGAGAGCTGGAGATCTCGATCAAACTGGACCCAACCGACATCGACGCCCGCTCCTTAAAAAAAACCCTCGATCAGAAGAAGGAATAAGCCAGAAAAGACGATTGCTTCTCTCAGCGACATTCTCTGGTTTATTTTCCTCAGATTGGGAAGGAGTCTTCATGACGGTCCAGCATTTTGATCTGCCTGATCCACTGATTCTTCAGGATGATGAGAATCCTGAATGTGAGATCGGCAATCTTCCGGTTGGGGCTCTTCCAATCCTTCTCAAGACGAATGAAGTGTCCCCACTTGCTTCCGGAATTGAAATACTCGATTTCGATGATCCACCGGCCATCCTTCTGCTGCTTGCTCATCACCCAGTCCATGTTGTTCATCAGAAACGGATAGCGGTTGACCAGGCCAAGCTTTGCCAGCATCTCCATGATATGGAGGAAATAATCAAGCGACTTTCTCTTGAGATAGAAATCAATTCCTTTCAACTCGAGTCCCCACCCTTTGGCAAAATAGCCTTTCGCGGTCTTGACCAGACCGATGGCCGGTCCCAGGCTCTGGTAGGTGTCGCTGATGGCATAATCGAATATCTTCTTGAGATTGATTTTGGCGAACTCTCCGTCGAGGAGCCATGGGTTGCCGGCGAAGAGGGACAGAGTGTAATAGTCGGGGATGAACGGGAAGCCGTGGCGGAAAGCCTCTCTTCTAATAATGGGATATGCAGCACCTGTCTTCTCGATCGGGTCCTTGGCGATTGGATCGGAGACAAAGGCGGAAACATTTTCAAGGATTTCGAGAATTCCTTCCTTGATCTTTGGATCATCGTTGAACCCCAACCTGGAGAGCAAGCCGAGCGCCAGGATCTTGAAGAAGTACCGGTAATAATGAAGACGTGGTTCATCCGCCCGGATCTGCTTCTTATACTCGTAAAAGTTGATCTCCTTGATCTTCGTCTTCAGGAATTGCCTGAGAACCTTCACCGCCTTTTTGATCTCCGCGAAATCCCGGTCCCATCCTAGCTCGCAGAGCATAGTCAGGCAGCATTCCATCGATTTCTCCCATTCCTGCTTGCTACTTGAGTGGATCTTGTTCCCGAAAGTTCCATCCTTTTTCTGCATCCTTGCGATCTTTGTAGCGGCCTGGTAGGAAACCACCTCTTCCCTCGCCTTCTGTACGTCTGGGTCAACGGCAGGCTTATCAAGAAGCTCTCTCAAGACCCTGTATTTGATCGACGGAGCTGCAAAATCCAGCAACCACTCTGTCGGGTCACCTCTAAGAGATGATTTCCAATCTCCCATTTTTTCTCCTCACAGGATAATAGATTGATATACAAAAACCGCGTTACGGATCAGAGCGTTCTTATTTCGGAAGCCTTACTTTTATGAAAGGCGTTCAGAATCGCAGAGAAATACTCAAAGAGGTAGAGCGAATCGTGGGGGCCTGGAGATGACTCAGGATGATACTGAACGGAGAAGATTGGAAGCTCCCGGTGCCTCATCCCTTCGACAGTCTCGTCGTTCAGATTAATGTGAGTGATCTCAATCCACGTTGGAAGAGAAGTTGCGTCAACGGCATACCCGTGATTCTGCGCCGTGATCTCCACCCTCCCAGTCAATAGATTCATGACAGGCTGATTCCCGCCCCTGTGGCCGAACTTTAACTTGAATGTCTTGCCGCCAAAGGCGAGCCCGAGTATCTGATGGCCCAAGCATATGCCGAAGATCGGGAGTTTCCCGATCAGCTTTCCGATTTGAACTATGGCGTAATCGACCACTGCAGGATCCCCTGGACCGTTGGACAGGAAGAGACCATCGGGCTGCAATGCGATGACCTCCTCTGCATTCGTCCAGGCCGGGACGACCGTCACTCTCATCCCCGAATCGTGGAGACATCTCTTAATATTCAGCTTGATGCCGAAATCGTAAGCTACGATATGGTAAGCCCTCTCATCGGATGGTCTCTTTATCCCTGATGCCCACTCTTCTTCCCTGCCCCCGCTCCACGAGAATGGTGTGCTGCACGAAACCTTCCTGACGAGATCCTCGTCCTTCAGAGACGCAGCGTTCTTCGCTTTCCGGATAAGACTGTCAATATTTTTGTCAAGAGTGGAAATAATCCCCTTCATTACCCCTTTGGAGCGGATATGCTTCGTGATTGCTCTGGTATCAACTTCTGAGATGCCAACGATCCCGTTCTCTTTCAGATACTGATTCAGGTCTTTCCCCGAGCGCCAGTTACTGTGGATCTCACTCATCTCCCTGATGACGAAACCTTCCACTTTCGGAGAGGCAGATTCTCTATCCGTATCGTTTATCCCGCAATTCCCAATCTCAGGATAGGTCATTACCAGGATTTGTCCCTTGTAGGAAGGATCGGTCAGGATCTCCTGATACCCCCACATCGATGTATTGAAGACCACTTCGCCCGTTCTTTCTCCGATAGCGCCGAAGGATCTCCCCATGAAGTATCTTCCATCTTCAAGGGCCAGGATCGCTTGCATTCAATTTTTCCTTATATTTATCTAAAAACCTTATTCAAAACAACCCAGCAATCCGGATCTTTCAGAACAGGGCGACAGACTATGCATCAACTATCGCCGGTCTCACTTTGACCTTTCCTTCTTCTTCCTCAAGGTGTGCGAAAGGAGTATCAGCATCATGAGCGAATGTCATCAACCATTTTTCACCAATCGCTTTCGGTATGATCTTCTTCTTCGTCTCGAGTGTCTTTAGAGGAAACAGGTCATAGCTCATGATGTAAGGAAGGTTGATATGCGCCTTGAGTGGAAAAAGGTCCGCCGAAAAAAAGAGCTTCTTACCGCTACCTTCGATCAGGGTGCACTGCATTCCCTCGGTATGCCCATCCGCAATAAATACAGATAGTCCAGGATATATCTCGCAGTCTCCGTCGATCCTTTTAACCTGTTTTGCCTTGAGCAGCGGCTCAAAATTGTGTCTGATGTAGCTTGCCCTTGTCTTCTCGTTTGGATTAAAAGCCGCATCCAGTTCTTTCTTCTGAATGAAGTGGATTGCCTTCGGGAAAGTGGGGATAAATTCTCCATTTTTCCTTCCTGCTATCCTTACTGCTCCGCCACAATGGTCGAAGTGGAGATGGCTCAGAATCACGACATGGATATCTTCAGGATCAACACCAAGCTCGGCAAGCTTAATGTCAATGCTCTGCCCCTCGACTGCATAGATATCCCTGAACTTACTGTCTTTTCTGGCTCCCAGACCTGCTTCCACAAGGGCCTTTATCCTCCCGTCGGTGATGAAGAGACAGTTGGAAGTCATCTTGATTCTATTTTTCTCATCGGGGGGATTGGTTCTTTCCCAGAGAGTGCGGGGAACGATTCCGAACATTGACCCGCCATCAAGTCTGAAGTCCTCGCATCTTATGTGGTAAACCTGAAAATTCCCTATGGAAAAGAAATTCTTATTAATGATATTGAGTGCCTCCTGGTGTGCAACATAAAATCATCGCGAAATTTTACATTAATATGGCTCCTTCTTCAACAGGAAAGTGATTGAAGAAAATCAAGAAAGTTCCGCGAAAGTGAATTAGGTTTTGTGACTATTGGAGAGCTAAAGTTTTACTTTAAGTAATTGCTTCAAGTAATCTATTAACTTAATTCAGGGTAAAGCGGGAACTGACCTGCCATATCGCGTACCTGGTTCCGGATGTCAGCAACAAGGCTTTCATTTTCAGGATTTTTCAACACCTGGGAGATCCAGGAAGCGATGATTTTCATTTCTTTTGATCCCATTCCTCTTGTCGTGAGGGCGGGTGTGCCCAGACGGATCCCACTTGTCACCGTCGGCGATCTTGTATCGCCGGGAACGGCGTTCTTGTTGACGGTGATCCCCACCTGCTCCAGAGCTTCCTCAGCCTGCTTTCCATTGATCCCTTCTGAACCAAAATTGATGAGGATGCAGTGGTTCTCTGTCCCATCACCCACCAGTTTCCAGCCGTCCTCAATGAGTGCCTGCGCAAGAGCCCTAGCGTTCTCCACAATCTTCGCCGCATAGACTTTAAACCCCGGTTCAAGATTGTATTTAAATCCGAGGGCTTTTGCCGCTATGAGATGTATACCGGGACCACCCTGAATCCCGGGCATGACCGCTGAATCAAGCAGCTCCGAAATCTTCCTGATGCGTCCGCCTATGGAAGCCTTGGCGCCATGTTTGTTCAATGTTCCTTCATCCTTGACCATGATCATTCCGCCGCGCGTCCCCCTGAGAGTCTTATGAGTGGTCGTTGTGACGACGTCACACCACTCAAAGGGGTTAAAATCACCCCCGAACTGTGGCAATTCTGCAGCGATCAGACCGGCTGGATGGGCTATGTCTGCAACTACATAAGGGATTCCATGCCTGTCAGCAATTTCACGGACTCTTCTGAAGTTAATGTTCTTTACGACGGCGCTCCCGCCGCACATTACTAGCTTGGGCTTGGAACCCGCGCTCCTTGCAAGCTCTTCCATCTGCACATAGTCGGGGTGACCATCAATGGTGACGCCATACTGGATGGAGTTCCAGATGATCCCGGATGATGAGACTTTGGCACCATGGGTCAGATGTCCGCCTGCCTTAAGGTCCATACCAAGGAAAGTCTCACCAGGCTTCATCAGGGCAAGATAGACTGCCTGGTTCGCCTGGCTCCCACTCCACGGCTGGACGTTGACCCAGCCTACCTTGAAAAGCTTGCATGCTCTCTCGAAGGCGATTCGCTCAATCTCGTTGACAGGACCGCATCCACCATAGTAGCGCCCCGATTGGCTCCAGTCTATCTCGCCCTTCTGCCTGGCGAAAGGCGTCCCTTCAGCATACTTTGCGACCGCCATGTTTCCTGCAACTCGGATTACCTCCAGCGGAGGATAGTTCTCGCTGGCGATTAATTCCAGCCCTTCTCTCTGTCTCTGAAGCTCATTCCAAAGAGCGCTGGCAAGTTCAGCATCGACTTGCGATAGGTTCTTCATTTTTCTAATTCAGTTGTTCTTCTTGAACTCTTCCATGAAGGCAGCAAGCTTCTGGATCCCTTCCAGAGGCATGGCATTGTACATGGAAACCCTGATCCCGCCGACGGAACGATGTCCTTTCAATCCATGGAACCCGGCTTTAGATGCCTCATCGATGAATTTCTTCTCGAGATCCTCATTAGGCAGCCTGAGCGTCACGTTCATGATGGAACGGCTATCCTTGTGCGCGGCGCTCCTGTAATAGTCAGGATACTCATCGAGGATACCGTAAATAATGCGTCCCTTCTCGTTGTTGATCTCCTCGATCTTCTTCAATCCTCCCTGAGCCTTCAACCATTCCAGAACGAGCTTCACCATGTAGATGGCAAAGACCGGCGGCGTATTGTAGAGAGAATCCTTCGAGACGTGGGTCTTATAGTTGAGCATGGTAGGTAAATTTTCCGGACATTTTGCCACGAGGTCATCATGGATGATGACTACAGTTACTCCTGCAGGACCGAGGTTCTTCTGCGCTCCGGCATAAATAACGCCAAATTTGCTGACATCTACCTTCCGGCTGAGTATATCGGATGACATGTCCGCAATTAGCGGCACATTGCCTACATCAGGGTATCTCTGCCACTGCGTTCCCGAAATGGTCTCGTTTGAAGTGATGTGCACATAGCAGGCATTCGGATCGAGCTTCAGTTCATCCTGTCTGGGCATCCGCCGGAAGCCATCCGCCTCCGTCGTGGCAGCAATGTTTGTCTTCCCAATGAGTTTGGCCTCTTTATGCGCTTTCTGCGCCCATTCTCCCGTTATTACATAATCCGCGTTCTTGCCCTGTGGGAGGAAATTCATCGGAATCATGGCGAATTGGAGAGATGCCCCTCCACCGAGGAAAATGATTTTATAGTTCGGCGGGATCCCCATGATCTCGGCGAGCAGTTTCTTGGTATCCATCATGACGGCCTCGAACTGCTTGGACCTGTGGCTGATCTCTGTGACTGACATCCCGAGCGATGAGTAGTCGATAAACTCATCCCTTACCTTTTCCAGCACTGGCAGCGGCAGAGTTGCCGGCCCCGGATTAAAATTGAAGATTCGATTGCCCATCATTCACTCCTTTCTCAAGAATGAGATCATTCTTACAATGACCGGGTAAAGTTCATGGCAAGCAAAACCTCTTTCGAAATAACGCTCACTGCTTTCTGATATATTCGCCGATCTGCCGATCAACGATCTCGCCTATCCTCAGGAGATTCTCCTTGGTTGAGGCTCCCAGATGGGGCATGAGGACCACGCTGGGAGCGTTGATCAAGGGGGAGTTCTGCGGCGGATCGCTGTACCAGACGTCGTTCCCGTATCCACCGATCTTGCCACTCTTCAGGGCGTCCGCCACATCTTCCTCAACGACACATTTCCCTCTTGCAGTGTTGATTATTATGACGCCGTTCTTCATCTTCGCGATGGTTTCCCTATTGATCATCTTCTCCGTTTCGGGAGTAATCGGCGTGTGGAGCGAGATGTAATCACTCTCCGCTAGAAGGTCATCAAGCTTATTCTTCATCTCGGCATACTCTGACGACTTCACGTAGGGATCATAGGCAATGACTCTCATGCCGAATGCCTTAGCCCTCTTTGCCACTTCTGTGGCGATCCTTCCCATCCCGATCAGACCGAGCGTTTTTCCGAAGAGCTCGGTGCGCTTGAGTTCCTTCTTAAGCCACTGTCCCTTCTTCATGGAGCCATCTCCTTCTACAATCTTGCTGGGAATAGCGATCATCAAAGCGATGGCAAGTTCCGCCACGGCGATGCTGGATGCCTCTGCTGTATTCTGAACGATAATCCCCTTGGTTTTTGAGTATTGAACGTCGATGTTATCAAGCCCCACTCCGCCGCGGATAATCATCTTTAGATTCTTTCCCTGATCTATGAACTCCTTCGTGCATTTCGTCTTGCTTCTCACAAGAGCGATATCTGCATCGGGAAGCTGGCTCATGTCTTCCGTTACCTCTCCGTATTTAGACAGTCTCTTCGGGAGGGATGGATCAAAAGCATCGCAGATAAGAATCTTCATTTCAGACCTCCATGATATAAAAAAGATTCAGTGAATCAGTTCAGAAGATGCATGACGAGTCCACTCTTTAGCTTCGGTTCAAACCATGTTGATTTCGGGGGCATGATCCTCCCCGCATTGGCGATCCGCATCAGATCATCCACGGTCGCCGGAAAAAGAGCGAAGGCAACCCGGAGCCTTTTGCTATCGACTCTCTTCTTCAATTCCCCCAGCCCTCTTATGCCACCGATAAAATCTATCCTTTTATCTTTTCGAGGGTCTTCAATCCCCAGTATTGGACCAAGCAGGTTCTTCTGAAGGATCTGAACATCCAAGCGCTCAATGGGGTCATCATCGACTATGATCTCCTTTCTTGCGGTTAATCTGTACCACTTTCCTTCGAGATACATGCCAAACGTGTGCTGTCTTTCAGGATTATGCGGATCGTTACTGGGTGCAGCCTCCACCTCAAATCCGCGCTCCCCGATCTTCTGTAGGAATGTTTCAGCAGACATCTCGTTGAGGGTGGCAACCGCCCTGTTGTATGGCAGGATCTTGACCTGATTATCCGGGAAGAGGACACCGGTGAAGTAGTTGTACTCTTCGCGGCCAGTATGGTCTGGATGCTTCTCTTTCCTGATATCCCTGACCCGGCAGCTCGATGCGCTCCTGTGATGGCCATCGGCTATGTAGATTGCATCAAGACGGCCAAATGCTTCTGCCAGATTCCGAATTGTGGCTGAGTCATCGACTATCCAGACCGTGTGGCGAACCGTCTGTTCGTCGACGAAATCGTAAACCGGCTGTCTCTTCACACAGGATTCTATAATCCAATCGATTTCAGCCTTCGCCCTGTAAGTGAGGAAGACAAGACCGGTGTTCGCACCGACACAGTCGATATGTTTCGTCCGGTCCAGCTCCTTGTCCGGCCTTGTGAGCTCATGCTTCTTGATGATGTTATTCAGATAGTCGTCCACTGAGACACAGGCCAGAAGCCCGACCTGCCTGTGATCACCCATGATCTGCTGATAGATGTAAAAGGAATCTTTTCCATCCCGGACGAGTACTCCGTCTTTTATGAACTTCTGGAAATTTTCGCGGGCCTTCTCATAGACACGATCGTCATAAAGGTCAATATCAGGCTTGAGGTCAATCTCTGATTTGGCGACATGGAGGAAGCTCAGCGGGTTATTCTGAGCCATTATCCTTGCCTCTTCCGAGGAGAGGACATCGTACGGTGGACAGGCAACTTTCGCAACGAGATCGTTCCTGGGGCGCAATCCGCGAAACGGTTTCACGATAGCCATGCATCGGCTCCTTTCGAAGGAAACTTTTCCACTTTCTTCAGAATCTATGCTGTTATTAGGTCCAAAACCTTACCGGAATGATTGAGCGATACGATATCAGATTGAGCCAGAAAGTTCAACACCGAAAGGGGGACTAAAGGCTTCTGAGTATCTTAAGGAACTGGTTATAGGGGATAGCCGTCCAGCTCTCCGCTTTGGTGGCACCCAGAGACATGGAGATGAGAGAGACCTTCGAGGCGACTTCCTCATTCGGAGCCTCATATATGCTGATGAAATCGTATGGCCCAAGGATAGAGTAATGACAGATCCACTTTACATCCGGGCACTTCTCTTTGACGGCAATCTTCCACTTCTTCCCGTTCTCCTCGATCGTCCCGATGTCTTTTATTGCTTCGGGGTTTAATTTTGTCATGAGAATGTAGGTCGACATATCTTTCTCCTTTCCTACTAGCTCAAGGAAATAAACAATCTCTTCCTTATAATTATCCATTTTACAATAAACAAAATCAGGAAAAAGGTCAACGGAAATCATTCCACTCCAAAATGGTAGGGCTATACCCGAAGAGAATCTTTCAAACTTCTTCGATCACCATCTGCTTGTCCTCATTTAAACATAAAAAAGAAGAAAAATAGTATGATTTTAAAAACTGCAAATATTGTTGACAGCAACTACCGCTTCTGTTATATTTCAGAAGAAATTTTTTATGTATAACTTTGTTTTTAAAAGAGTTATCTGTTATTGAAGGCGCGTAGCTCAGGGGGAGAGCGCTACCTTGACACGGTAGAGGTCGGCGGTTCGAAACCGCCCGCGCCTACCATATTTATTATGGACTTTGCAACGTACAAATCAGAAGAACAAAATTGCGGAATTGGGAGTGAAAGAGATCAGTTTAAAAAATTCAGCCGTTCAAAAGGGGGAGATGATCCGTGTCACCTTCCCGGACGGAACAGTTAAGAACTACCCCCGCGGAGTAAAGCTTTCCGACATCATTACACAATCTGGTTCGAAAAAATATGAGAATGCCATCGCCGCCAGAGTCAACGAAAGTCTGAAGGATCTTTCCGCATCGCTCGAAGAAGACTCCCGCCTTGACTTCATACTTCCACCTTCCGATGAAGCACTGGAAATATACAGGCACACAACCTCCCACATCCTTGCTAATGCTGTAAAGTCTCTCTTCCCTAATGTCAAAATCGGGATCGGCCCCGCCATTGCTGACGGTTTCTACTACGATTTCGACAAGTCTGAGCCGTTCACTCCAGAGGACCTGGTGAAGATCGAAGAGAAGATGAGAGAGATCATCAGGCAAGACCTTCCAATGGTGAGAAAGGTCGCTCCGAAGCATGATGTACTGAATATCTTCCGATCCATGAACGAAGACCTCAAGTTGGAACTCATCGAGGAAAAAGGGGGGGAGTGCTGCTCATACTATGAACAGGGAGATTTTGTTGATTTCTGCCTCGGACCTCACCTTCCATCGACAGGAAAGGTGAAGGCGTTCAAGCTTCTGAGCGTCGCCGGCGCCTATTGGAAGGGGGACGAGAAGAACAAGATGCTTCAGAGGATTTACGGAACAGCTTTCTTCAGCGAAGAAGAGTTGAAGAGTTACCTTAACCTCCTGGAAGAGGCAAGGAGACGCGATCACAGGAAACTTGGCAAGGAGCTGGGAATCTTTAGCATCCACGAAGAGGCAGGAGCGGGACTAATCTACTGGCATCCGAAGGGAGCAATCATCCGCAGGATCATCGAAGAGTTCTGGAAGGACGAGCATATCAAGAGAGGATACCAGCTCGTTTCGACCCCCCACATCGCCAACAGCAGAATTTGGAGAGAATCCGGCCACTACGATTACTACCTCGAGAACATGTACCGTTTCAATATAGATGATGACGAGCATGTCATAAAGCCGATGAACTGCCCCGGGCATATCCTCATCTATAAATCGGGGAAGCACAGCTACCGGGAACTTCCGGTAAGATTCGCCGAGCTCGGGACCGTTTACAGGTACGAGCGCTCCGGCGTGCTTCACGGAATGATGAGAGTCCGCGGCTTCACCCAGGACGATGCTCACATCTTCTGCACAAATGAACAGCTAGAATCGGAGATCGAAGGGGTCATCGATCTCGCGAAGCACATGCTCTCTTCCTTCGGTTATTCTGAGTATCAGATCGACCTGAGTACATCTGATCCAAGCAATCCTCAGAAATATGCTGGGATGCGCGCCGAATGGCATGATGCTGAAAAGATACTCGAAAAGGTCCTGAAGAGGAAAAGGATTGAATACTCCGTGATGAAAGGAGAAGCAGCCTTCTACGGGCCCAAGATCGACATAAAGATGCTCGATGCCTTGAAAAGAGCCTGGCAGGGGCCGACCATACAGCTTGACTTCAACCTCCCCTCGCGCCTGGGTGTATACTACACCGCTGCCGATTCGAAGGAATATCCCGTCCTTATGGTCCACAGAACGGTCCTCGGCTCCATAGAGAGGTTCGTCGGAGGACTGCTCGAACACTATGCAGGAGCTTTCCCTGCATGGCTTGCTCCAATCCAGATTAGAATCCTCACCATCACAGATAGGACTAGATCTTACGCCATGAAGCTCAAAGAGACGCTGGCATCGAATGGCTTCAGAGTGGAAGCAGATCTTAGAAATGAGAAGATAGGTCTGAAGATACGCGAGGCGCAGCTCGAAAAGATTCCCTTTATGGCAGTAGTCGGCGATAGAGAAGAAAAGGATGGGAACATATCGCTCAGGATCAGAGGCAAAGGCGATAAAGGCATGTACAGCCTCGATGCCTTCATTCAATATGCGAAAAGAATCGTAGACGAAAAAGATTTAAAACAATAACGTAACAACCTTAATTCAAGAGAGGTGCTGCCATAGCTATAGAGAAGAAAGAAAGAGTAAATGAACAGATCAGGGCCAGGGAGGTGAGGGTCATCGACGAAAATGGAGCTCAGGTAGGCATTATGCCCGTTTCCAAGGCACTTGCCATCGCCGAGGAGAGAGGGCTGGACCTAGTTGAAGTCTCCCCGTTGTCGAAGCCCCCTGTCTGTAAGATCATGAATCATGGGAAATTCCTCTATGAGAAAAAGAAGAAGGAACACGAGGCCAAGAGGAAGCAGAGGCACATCCACGTGAAAGAGATCAAGTTCAGGCCCAAGACGGATGAGCATGACTTCCAATTCAAGAAGAAGCACATCCAAAGATTCCTGAGTGACGGCGACAAAGTTAAGATCAGCATCCTGTTCCGTGGTAGAGAGATCATCCATCCCGAGATCGGAAAGGCCATCCTGGATCGATTGATCTCGGAGCTCCAGGAAGAGGGGATCGTGGAGATGAGCCCGAGGTTGGAAGGACCCTTCATGATGATGATCATGGCTCCCAGACCCAAAGCGTGATATTTTAAATTACAAAAATCAAGCGATAGGAGATTGACCCTATGCCAAAATTAAAGACACACCGAGGTGCTGCCAAGAGATTCAAACTCACATCATCAGGAAAGATCAAGAGGAGCAAGGCATTCAAGAGCCATATCCTCACGAAGAAAACAACGAAAAGGAAGAGACATCTCGACCGGGACACATACATCAGCAAAGCGGACCAGGAGAGAATGATGAAGATGCTACCTTATCGATAAGGAGGATTCGTCGTGCCAAGAGTAAAACGAGGAAGCAAGAGAAGACACAAAAGGAAAAAGATCCTGAAACTTGCGAAGGGATACTATCTTGCCAAGAGCAAGCTTTACACCATAGCCAAAGAGCAGGTCGAAAAGTCCCTGGGTTATGCGTACCGAGATAGAAGAGCCAAGAAGAGGGATTTCAGAAGACTCTGGATCGTCAGGATCAATGCTGCCGCACGGTTGAATGACATTCCTTACAGCAAGTTCATGCGCGGTCTCAAGAAAGCCGGTATTGTCATCGATAGAAAGATCTTGGCCGAACTTGCCGTGACCGATCGCGATGCATTCTCGAGGCTTGCAGAAGAGGCGCGAAAAGCGATTGTCGCATAGGCAATAAGCACTTCCGTGCAACGTTAAAGTCATAGCAGGATCTCAGTCCCATGAAGGAAGAACTCCAGAAGATCAAAGAGCTTTTTCTTGAAGAGGTCAAGAAGATCTCCAGCGAAAAAGGACTCTTTGATATCAAGGTCAAGTATCTCGGAAGGAAGAGCGGGCTCCTGACGGAGAAAATCAAGGAGTTCGGAAAACTCTCTCCTGCTGAAAAGCCCGAGGTTGGCCGGCTCCTCAATGAGATAAAATCCTTGATAACCCTGGGAATTGAAGAAAAGAAAAAAGGGCTATTAGAAATCTCCAGAGAGAGGAAGCAGAAAAAGGGTGTCGATCTAACACTACCCGGATACTTCCCTGCAGCGGGGCATTATCATCCCATTTCTCAGGTCAGCAAACTGATTGCCGAGACATTCATCGAGATGGGGTACAGCGTCGAGGAAGGTCCCGACATAGAAGACGACTTCCACAACTTCAAGGCCCTGAACATACCGAAAGATCATCCCGCGAGGGACATGCAGGACACCTTCTATATCAACCAGCAACTTCTGTTAAGAACACATACTTCCCCTGTCCAGATCAGAACGATGCAGAAGTACAAGCCTCCGCTTAAATTCATCGCTCCCGGAAAATGTTACAGGAGGGATTTCGACATCACTCATACACCCATGTTCCACCAGGTTGAGGGGCTATGTGTCGATCGCGCCATATCGATGGCTGACCTGAAGGGAACCACTGATTATTTTTGCAGAAGAATCTTCGGCGAAGAGGTGAGATTGAGATTCCGCCCGAGTTACTTCCCCTTCGTTGAACCGGGAGCAGAAGTGGACATCAGTTGCACCGTCTGCGGTGGAGCGGGGTGCAGGAGCTGCAAGATGAGCGGCTGGCTTGAGATCATGGGAGCGGGGATTGTCCACCCTGCCGTCTTCGAAGCGGTCGGTTATGACAGCAGGAAATACACCGGGTTCGCCTTCGGCATGGGGATTGAACGGATCACAATGCTGAAATTCGGCATCGAAGACATCCGCCTATTCTTCGAAAACGATATCCGCTTCCTGGCTCAGTTTTAGTCGCGCAGACATATCGGTTGAGTTGCTGTATGTCAACGATGATAAGTGTTGAGTATTAGAGTGCAATGAAATTTCCTGTTGGATGGATCAAAGAATTCGTTAACGTGAAACTTTCCGACTCTGAGCTTGCTTCGCTCCTCACTTCTATCGGCTTCACCGTGGATTCCATCGAGAAGATTGAAGGAGAAAATGTCTTCGAGATCGACATCACGACGAACAGGCCCGACTGCATGAACATCATAGGATTGGCAAGAGAGATCGCCGCTGCAACGAACAGGAAGCTGAAGCTCAGAAAAGAGCGGTACAGAGAGGTCAAACCGGCCTCCCGCTCCATTTTCAAGGTTGAGATCTTGAACCCGTCCCTCTGCTGGAGGTACAGTGGCCGCGTGATAAAAAACGTGAAGATTTCCCCCTCCCCGTTCAGTATTGCGAAGAGGATAATCCAGTCTGGACTGCGACCCATTAATTGCATCGTTGATGCATCAAACTATGTCCTCCTCGAACTCGGACACCCCATCCACATCTTTGACCTCTCCAGGCTTAAGGGAAACAGGATCGTCGTCAGGAATGCAAGGAACGGGGAAAAGATCGTCACCATCGATGCGGCGGAGCGAGAGCTCACGGAAGATATGCTGGTCATTGCGGATGAGAGTGATCCCGTCGCCATCGCCGGGATCATGGGAGGACTTCACTCTGAGGTCACTGACAGCACGCGGAACATCTTCATCGAGAGCGCTTATTTCGATCCGAGATCGGTAAGGCTCACCTCCAAGAAGCTGGGGCTCTCCACGGATGCATCTTATCGCTTCGAGAGAGGCGCTGATTTCCATGCAACGCTTAAAGCCATCGACAGAGTGACTTCCCTTATCATGGACTGTTCGGGCGGAGACGTACAATTGGGCTACATCGATGTCATCAAAAAGAGATCGTTGAAGAAGCAGATCACCGTAAGAATGGAGAGCGTGGAGAAGATACTCGGCGTTCAGGTGAAGGATGAAGCAGCAGTCAGGATCCTTCGATCCCTCGAGATGAAAACGGCCAGAAAGAGCAAGCGAACCTTCAAAGTCATTCCGCCATCTTTCCGCATCGACACTATGCGCGAGATCGACCTCATCGAGGATATCGCTCGATTCGTAGGATACGATTCTTTACCCCGCACAATCCCTTACTCCACGGAACAGAATATCAAGAGCAAATCGGATGTCCGCGAGGAGCTCCTCAAAGAGATGCTCATCCCGGCTGGTTACTCGGAGGCGATCAACTATTCCATGATATCGGATGAGGAAGACGCCCTCTATTCGTTTTACGACGAAGCGAAGCCCTTGAAGATCGACAACCCTCTGTCAGAAAATGTGGCAACACTGAGAAGGTCCCTTCTACCAGGATTATTCAGGAACATATCTTCCAACATCTCGAGAGGATCAAAAGACATCAAGCTCTTTGAGGCAGGAAAGATCTACTATTTTTCCCGGAGCAAACAGCCGGAGGAAAAAAAGCATGTTGCTCTAATGGCGACCGGCTCCTCCACCCAGGACCACTGGAGTCACGAGAAGAGAGAGACGGAGTTCTGGGATATCAAAGGTGCGGCCGAAGCGATCCTCAAACGGCTTAATTGCAACTTCTTGTTTAAAGAAGTTAACGCCAAACATGTAGAAGGGAAACTGTATGACAGAAGTTTTTCATTCGAGTTCATATCCGAGGATGGAAAAAGGCTGGCCCTGGGAGGAAGAATAGACCCAGTCCTTGCCCAGAAATACAAGATATTTCAGCCGATCTGGGCTGTCGAGCTATCTCTCAACGAGATACCTGACCCTTCCCTGAAAGTCAACCGATTTCGGGCAATTTCACAGCTTCCGATCATCAAGAGAGACCTATCCATCATCGTGGACGAGAGTGTGAGATATTCAGAAATTGAAAAGCTGCTTGCAGAAAAATGGTGCGATTCTTCTATTGAAATCGGATTAAAAAACAGGTATTTTGGTAAATCTATTCCAGAGGGAAGAGTCAGCTTGACATTCGGCATTACCATCCATCAAAAGGATAGGACGCTGACCAGCGATGAGATCAATAAAATCACCGAGAAGATTCTTGACATTCTTTCCAGAGGGATCGACGCCGAACTGAGGAAGGAATAGAGGCAGGGAGATGATATGGATAAGAAAGAAATCGATGTCAAGAAATAGGAAGGTAAGAAACAGAAGGAGGGATGATATTGACAATGGAAGGCAAGAGCTTTAAACTTCTTGAAGATAAGATAGTGAAAATGATATCCTTAATGGGTGAATTAAGAAAGGAAAGAGATAGCTTGCAGGAAAAGATAAAGGAAAAGGAAAGGCAGATCGAGGCTCTGAAGGGAGAAATAGAAAATCTGAGCGCCACAGAAGACAAAAGCCTTTCTTCTCAAGATGTTAGAAAGCTTCTCGAAATCACCCAGGAAGAGAGAATGATGCTGAGAGACAGCATCAGGGGAGCTTTAAGACTTATAAAAGAATAGAGGGGAAGATGGTGGAAGATTCCAAGGTGCATCAGGTTGAGATATTCGGTCAGAGTTATAATGTGAGAGGCGAAGGAGATACCGATTACATAACAGAAGTTGCCGCTTACGTCGATAAGGTCATGCGTGATGTCTCTAACAGCACCGGGATCGCCGATACTTTCAAGGTTGCCATTCTGGCAGCCTTAAACATTGCCGATGATTACCTGGCTTTGAAGAACAAAGCCTCATCTGAAAAAGGAGAGGATACGGAAAAAGCCATCTCTTCATTGGTTGATAGGATTGACAGGTGTCTGGCTGAAGAGAAAGGAAGGTAATTCATACGGACAAAAAGGAGGATTTTGTCCCTTTTGATCATAGCATTGGACAGATTGAATTATGACAACTTAACCCCCTGCGAAGTGCGTGATGGGCTGATAAAAATGAGCCAACAGATATTAAGAGGGAGTTCGAGTCATTTTCACGGTGCGCACGCCCCTTCTGGGGGAAGCCTGAAGTGGAAGCAGAACACCCACCTGTACAAACAGGTTCAGATAGCTCAACCCACACGGCTTTCGCGGGGGATTTAAAACCTCTCTTTTCAACGTCCGCTCTTCCTTACTCTTCTCCAAATAAATTACAAAAATGAGGTGATTGAATTTGCAGGGGCTGAACTTACAGATTGTCATCATTATTATTGGCGTTGCACTTCTCGTCATCGAAGCCCTCGTGATTTTTATCCTCATCAGAAAGAAGATAGATAGGGCGAAGAAGACGGCGGCTTCAATCATCGAAGATGCAAAACGGGAAGCCGAGACGAAGATCAAGGAGATGACCGTCGAGGCTCAGGAGAAGCTCTTCGCCGCGGAAGCCAAGGTCGAGGAAGAGAACAAGGAGCGAAGAAAAGAACTCATAGCACTTGAGCGAAAGCTCGAACAGAGAGAGAAGAACCTCGACCGGAAAGCAAGTCTTCTGGGAAGCAAGCAGCAGGAACTCGAACGAAGAGAGCGGGAAATCAAGAGCGGAGAACAGAGGATCACAGAGAAAGAGACTTCCCTCCAAGCCGCCATCGTCACGCAGAAGAGAAAGCTCGAGAGCATCTCGGGGATGACGGCGGAGATAGCAAAGAAAGAACTGATGAAGGAGATGGAAGAAGAGACGCGAAGAGAAGCCGCGGGGATGATCAAGACGATAGAAGAAGAGGCCAGAGCAAAGGCGGAAGAGGAAGCCCTCAAGATAGTCACGAGTTCCATCCAGAGGTTCTCAAGCAAGAACTTCATCGAGACGACCGTGACCACCATCCAGCTTCCAAACGATGAGATGAAGGGAAGGATCATAGGCCGCGAGGGAAGGAACATCCGCTCAATTGAAATGGCCACAGGTATCGACCTAATCATCGATGACACGCCGAGGACCATTATGCTTTCAGGCTTCGACCCGTTGCGTCGCGAGATCGCGCGGATTGCCATCATGAGGCTCGTGGAAGATGGAAGGATTCATCCGGCCAGAATCGAAGAGATCATCGAGAAGGTCAAAGAAGAGATTGAAAACGAGATACAGAACGCCGGCGAGGCAGTCGCTTACGAGCTTCAGATTACCGACCTTCACCCCCGTCTCGCGAAGCTTGTCGGAAAGCTGAAATTCCGGACTTATCTCGGACATAATCTCGTTCAGCATTCCATCGAAGTAGCCCAGCTTGCGGCACACATGGCAACGGAACTCGGGGCTAAAGCCGAAGTGGCCAAAAGGGCCGGGCTCCTCCATGAGATCGGGCATGTTGCCGAAACCAACACGGTTGGCTCATCTTTCCTTTTGAGCGCCGAGACCGCTGCCATGTTCGGGGAATCCGACGAGGTAGTCCATGCCATCCAGTCGCTTCACCGGGACATGGAAGCTAAAACTGTCGAGGCGATCCTCCTGCATATGGCAGATAAGATCTCCGATTCCCGGCCGGGCGCGAGAAAAGATAATCTTGAGATTTCCATCTCGAGACTTAGAAAACTGGAAGAGATCGCCGCCTCAATGAAGGGAGTGAAGGCCGCTTATGCCATCCGGGCAGGGAAGGAAGTCCGGGTCATCGTCGATAGCACCGAATTGAGCGACGATGATGCCATCTGGCTCTCAAAGGATATTGCCAACAGGATCAAGACAGACCTGGATTATCCGGGACAGATCAGGGTCAGCGTCATTCGTGAAACCAGAGCGGTCGATTTCGCTGTGTAGTTGATGCTTATGCAAATGGTAAGCATTGGTTGCGGGAATCAAGGTAAGAAATGAATATCCTTTTAATTGCAGACATAGTTGGAAAGAGCGGAAGGCGGATTGTCCGTCAGAAGCTTCCGAAGCTTATTGACCGCCATGCGATCGATTTCATTATAGCAAATGTGGAGAATGCCGCAGGAGGTTTCGGGATTACACCCAAGATCGCGGATGAACTATTCTCCTTCAATATCGATTGTCTGACTAGCGGGAATCATATCTTCGACAGGAAGGAGATCATCCCTTATCTTGCCCGTCAGGAAAAACTCCTGCGCCCTATCAATTACCCCGAGCCTGCTCCTGGCTCCGGCGTTTACATAGGAGTATCCAGGAATGGCATGAGGGTCGCTGTTCTTAACATCATGGGGAGAGTCTTCATAGATTCCTACGACTGCCCCTTCCGCACTGCAGATCATGCTCTCGAACAGATCGGCAAGAGGGCAGATGTCAGGATCATCGACTTCCATGCCGAAGCCACCTCGGAGAAGATCGCCTTTGGATGGTACATGGACGGGAGGGTGGCTGCCGTCATCGGAACACACACACACGTCCAGACGGCTGATGAGCGGATCCTTCCTGGCGGCACGGCTTTCATTTCCGATGCCGGAATGACAGGCCCATTCGACTCCGTAATTGGAATAGAGAAGGAACTTGCCATTGAGAGGCTGCTGACGCAGCGGCCAGTGAAGTTTGAAACCGCGACGAGGAACGTTAAACTTCAGGCGGTTCTAGTAGGCCTGGACGAGAATACGGGTCTTTCAATTGACATTCAGAGATTGACTGTTGAAGACGATGGCGGAGAGCCGGCGATCGAAGCTGGAATGGCCGATGAGAAAGAATAACTTATCGGAAGAAGAATCCCTCCAAACGAAGAGCAAAGGTTCCAGAGAAAACCCTTTCACCATCTCGGAAATAAATCGGACAATCCGCTACGAGCTTGAAAGCAATTATCCCGGCATCTGGCTCGTCGGCGAGATATCGAACCTCAAACCGCACACATCTGGCCACCACTATTTTTCATTGAAGGACAGCGAAGGGCAGATACAGGCAGTCATGTTCTACCAGCAAAACCGGAGATTGAAGTTTACTCCGGAAGATGGACTAGAAGTCCTTGTCTTTGGAAAGCTCTCTCTCTACGTACCGAGAGGAACCTTCCAGATCATCGTCGAGGAGATGGAGCCGAAGGGGATCGGCTCGCTTCAGTATGCATACGAGCAGCTCAAGAAGAAGCTAGAGGCAGAAGGGCTCTTCGACGAATCAAGAAAAAGACCGATCCCTGCCCTGCCCCGCCGGATAGGGATTGTCACTTCGCCCACAGGAGCTGCCATCAGGGACATGATGAGGATCCTGGCTGGCATCAGCATCGAGATAATAGTCTATCCCTCGAGGGTCCAGGGAGAAGAAGCGGCTCCGGAGATAGTCGAGGGGATCAAGATACTGAACAGGATGACGGATCTTGATCTCATCATCGTGGGAAGAGGGGGAGGCTCAATGGAAGACCTCTGGCCCTTCAATGAAGAAGCAGTGGTCAGGGCGATTGTTCAATCGAAAATCCCCGTTATCTCCGCCGTTGGGCACGAAACCGATTTCACCATCTCCGATTTCGTTGCCGACCGTAGGGCGCCCACTCCGTCTGCTGCAGCTGCAATGATCGTCCAGAAAAGCCAGGAGCTTGAAGCCCGGCTTGCCACGTCTATCAAGGAGCTAATCCGGGAAGGTAAACTAGTTATTCAGGAACAGGGACAGAAGCTCGTCAGGCTCGAGCGAAGCAAAGGGTTCCTCGGCATAGAGGCGTTCATCCAGGAGAAAATGCAACGCATCGACGATCTTGAAAGGAGGGTTCTCTTCACCGTGGCCGGACATTTAGACCGGGTGGAAGGGCGACTGAAGCATCTCAGAGAGAGGCTCTCCCCGGCAAAGATCGCGTTAAATCTTGCTAGCGCTTTGAAATCGGCCTCTTCGGCTTCCAAGGGCTTGGAGAGGGTCATGGTAAACCTGATGAGAGCTGCCGAGGAGCACTTCTCAAGATTGTCGGGGCTCTTAAATTCCCTCTCCCCGCTTGCCGTTCTAGAGAGAGGATACTCCATTTGCAGGACACCCGACCGAACAAAAATTATTCGCTTGTCTTCCGAGGTATCCATTGGAGATAATGTAGATATCAAACTCTACCAGGGAAGCCTACTCTGCAATGTTAAAGGAAAAGAAGATGAAGAAGAAAAAAGTGAAACCTGAACATGGAGCCGCGATAAGCAAGATGACTTTTGAAGAAGCACTGGCAAGGCTTGAGGAAATTGTCAACGGGCTTGAATCCGGCGAGATATCCCTTGAAGAATCTCTTAAGCTTTTTGAGGAAGGGATTGTCCTGTCGAGACACTGCAACGAAAAGCTGAAAGAGGCAAGGCAGAAGGTCGAGATCCTCGTGAAATCGTCGACAGGAGAGATCATCCCACAACCCTTCGAGCCATCCGATGAAAGCGAATGATTTAATGGAACTCTTCACGATAGGAACATGAGCAGATGGCAACGACGACGGCAAACATTTCTGCTTACCTCAATGAAAAAGTGGAACTGATCAACTCCGAACTGGACCAGTATCTCCAGAAGGAATCTCATGCTCCGGATTCCATAATCGAGATCATGAGGTATTCAGTTTTTTCCGGTGGAAAGAGGATCAGACCGATTCTCTCCATTGCGTCCTGCGAAGCGCTCGGAGGGAAGCTGGAATATATCCTCCCTTCTGCCTGTGCCATTGAGCTCATACACACTTACTCCCTCATTCATGATGATCTCCCATCCATGGACAACGATGATCTCCGAAGAGGAAAGCCAACCGCCCATAGAGCCTTCAGTGAAGCAATGGCAATACTGGCCGGAGATGCGCTGCTGACGCTTGCCTTTGAAATTATGTCAAGATACCCGGATGGGGAAGCTTTTAACAGAAACAAGATCGAGATCATAAGGACAATCGCTTCTGCCTGTGGCATCGGCGGATTGATTGGAGGCCAAGTCATGGACATTCAATCCGAAGGCAGGGATATTGAGCCGAATGAATGCGAGCGTCTCCATCAGATGAAGACGGGGGCTCTCATAGGCGCCTCCCTCACCTGCGGCGCAATCATGTCCGGAACCGATGAGGAAAGGAAGAGGCTCATTTCGGATTTTGGAAAGAAAGTGGGTCTGGCTTTCCAGATAACCGATGACCTCCTGGATGCAGAAGGAAAAAAGGAAGTAGTGGGGAAGCAGACCAGAAAGGATATCCTGAAGAAAAAGGCGACGTATCCTTCACTTTATGGAATAGATGGAGCTCATCAGATCGCTCAGCGATTGATCGAGGAAGGGAAAGAGCTCCTCAAGCCTCTCGGAGAGAGGAGTTCCATTCTTTCTTCACTTGCCGATTTCATCATCAAGAGGAGGAGCTGAGATGCCCAAGAAGGAAGCGAAGGAACGACTCGACACCTACATAGTCAAAAAGGGGCTGGCAAAAAGTCGAGAACAGGCAAAGGCTTTCATCCTCGGAGGCATTGTTTACGTTAACGGGATGAAAGTGGATAAGGCCTCTTTGCAGGTATGCGAAAAGGACTTTATCGAAATCCGGATGGAGAGGGAACCGTTCGTCAGCCGGGGTGGCATCAAGCTGGATGCAGCCCTCAACACCTTCGAGATCGACGTGAAGGATAAGGTGGCGCTGGATGTAGGGGCTTCGACTGGCGGTTTCACGGATTGCCTCCTGAAGAGAGGAGCACAGAAGGTCTATGCCCTTGACGTCGGTTACGGGCTACTCGACTGGAAATTGAGGAGGGATCCAAGGGTCATCCCGATCGAGAGATTCAACGTCCGCTACCTGAAACCTGAGGACCTTCCAGAAAAGGCGGATATCATAACGGTTGATGTCTCCTTCATTTCACTGATGAAGGTCATCCCCCCACTGAGGAAGGTCCTCAACAAAGGGATCATGATCCTTCTCGTCAAGCCGCAATTCGAGGTTGGCAGGGGCAAAGTTGGCCCCGGAGGTATAATCCGGGACGAGGATGACCAGAAAAAGATCCTGAAAGAGATCGCGATGTTCTGCAAGAGGAATCAGCTATCCATTCTGGGGATTGCCGAATCCGCCATTACGGGAGCTGAGGGAAACAGGGAATTCCTCCTTTACCTATCCAACCATGAAAAGGGAATGAGCAACGTCGAGATCCTGAAACGAATCGAGTGTCTCTTCCATGAAAAAGGTAAGAAAGATCGGGGTCGTCGTTAAGACTAAAAAACGCGAGAGCAGAGAGGTTATCCTGCAGTTGCTGGATTATGCCAGGAAGAACGGGCTGATCGTGATCCCGGAGGCGGCGACTGCCAGGATGATAGGAGCCAGGCGCGGCATGGCCCGGGAAAAACTTGCAGAGAAGGTGGACCTTATCGTCGTCATAGGAGGAGATGGAACTCTCCTGAGCGTCGCCAGGAGCGCCGGGAAAAAGGGGACTCCCATCCTCGGCGTGAACCTGGGCGGGCTCGGGTTCCTCACGGAGTTCTCGACAGATGAGCTATTCAAGTATCTGGACAGGGCTGTTGTCGGCAGCATCGCTCTCGACAAGAGAATGATGCTCAAGGTTGACATCCTGAGAAAGAAAAGAAAGATCGGTAGCTACTCCATCCTGAACGACATCGTGATCAACAAGGCTGCTCTGGCAAGGATCATCGACCTAAGCATCGAGATAGACGGCTACTACGTCACTACGTACAAAGCGGACGGCCTGATCGTCTCAACTCCCACTGGCTCCACAGCCTATTCTCTTTCCGCAGGGGGACCCATAATCTTCCCGAGCATGAATGCTTTCGTGATTACTCCGATCTGCCCCCACACTCTCACCAACAGGCCGCTCGTCGTCTCTGACGAGGTTGAGATCAAGATCACATTGCTCACGAGCGACGAGGATGTTTACGTCACTCTGGACGGGCAGGTGGGATTTCCAATGAAAGCATCTGACATCATCAAGGTTGTCAGGAGCAGGAACATCATAAACCTTGTGAGGCCCTGCGAACGCAACTACTTCGATCTTCTCCGCCGCAAACTAAAATGGGGTGAGCGCTAAGCGGCGACTCCATGATCACAGTCGAATGCCGTCTTGATTCTCTTGTCTCTAGTATCCTGACGCTGAAATTCCTTTAATAAGTCAGGCACTCTAAAGTAAAGCAAATGGAATCCATAGCCTTTACGAAATATTCAAAGAACTTTAGAATCATTACACTAGAATAATGATATAAGCCGATGGTTTTTCCCCTTCCGATGGACCGGGCCAGCCCTTGAGATAAGCCACCCCCATGTCAGATGAAGAAATACCAGAGAGTTTTTCCCGGCATAGCATGAAAGGATATGCTTGATGCTTCTGATATTAGACC